>DOMU01000235.1:0-2706 GCA_003509305.1 Desulfobulbaceae bacterium
CGGGTAAAATGCAGCAGCAGCATTCGTCGATAAGGCCGGCGGCCAAGGCCGGACTGGCGCCGCGCAGACCGGTGATGGTCAGTTCGCGGCTACGGGCAAGGGCCGCGCGCAAGGAATCAATCATGAGAAAAAAATGGCCGGTCGCGGCAAGCGACCGGCTGCAAGGGTAAGAAAAGGTTGGCTAAGGAAAGGTTGGCGAGAGACGCCGCTTGGCTTAAAAGACGCCGCCGACGCTGAAATCCCACACCGATGTGTCCTCGTCATCGCGCGGGTCGAGGTTGAATCCCCAGACAACACTCAAAGGCCCCAAAGGCGACAGCCAGCGCATACCGACACCGACGGCGCTGACCGGATCCGAGATCGTCCAGTCTTCATCGTCGTTCAGTACCCGGCCGACATCGTAAAAAATCAAAGCGTCCAGACCCTGACTGGCAACGATTGGGAAGATGTACTCGAAGTTCGAGTACCACATCTTGTCACCGCCAATCAGGTCACGGGTGAGCGGATCCATCGGACTGACCTTGGCGTACTTGAAACCACGGATCGTATTCATGCCGCCAAGATAGTAGCGCTCGTAAACCGGTAACTTGCCGTCTTCATTTTCAAAGGCCTGCGCGGCGGTAGTTTGAAAATGAAAGGTCGTGCCCCAGATAACGGGAAAAAACCAACTGGTTGAACCTTCGACTTTCGTGAATTGGCTGTCGCCAGCAAACGGCCCGCCGGCATATTCGACGCTGACCCGGTTGACCGAGCCATCGCTGGCGCCGAAGTAGCGGTTGCGCGTATCCCGCACCAGAGAGGCTTTGACGGCGCTGGTCACGTTCACGTCCATCGACTTGCGGATGATATAGGAGGCGTTCGGCGCCACGTCGGACAGTTCGTTATCGGTGTAGCTGTAGGTGCCGTAGATCCGCCACTTCTCGTAGATCGGATAACCGATGCGCAGGCCGCCGCCTTGTGAGTCTCGCGTATAGTCGTCATACTCGCGCATGGTTTTGAACAAATCGGCGCCCCAGGACAGCTGGGTATCATAGACGTGCGGGTTGGTGTAGCCCAAATTGAAGTAGTTGCTCGAGCCGCCGATGTTGGCCGAAAGCTGCATCCTGTCGCCGCGGCCCAGAAAGTTGTTTTCGGCGATCTGACCCATAAGGATCAGCTCGTCAACCGAGCTATAGCCGGCGCCGATGCTGAAACTGCCGGTGCTGCGCTCTTTCACCTCAATGATGACATTCATGCGGTTGGCCTCGGTGGCCGGTTCCGGCGTGATGTTGACCTGCTCGAAATACTGGAGCCGTTGCAGGTTCTGGCTGCTTTCGCGCAGGGCCTTGGAGTTGAAGACGTTGCCCTCATAAACGGNNAGTGCGGGTGTTGCCCTTGATGATAATGCGGTTGATATAGGTAAGCTCACCTTTTCTGATATGCAAGGTCAGGTCGGCGCTTTGCGAGGTTTCGGACTTCCTCAGATTCGGCGCGATATCGGTAAAGGCGTAGCCATGCTCGGCGTAGAGGTCAGTGATGGCCATGACGTTGTCACGCACCACCTTGCTGCTCATATACTTTTCGTCTTTGATCGTCATCAGCTTGAGGATTTGCTCTTTCGGCACAATCAGGTCACCGTCCACACTGACCTGGCCCACCGTGAAACGCGGGCCTTCGCTGACCGCGAAGTTGACATAGAGCCATTTGCCATCCTGGTGGATTTCCGGCTGGCCGACCCTGGCTTCAAGGAAACCGTTGTCGTGGTAGAAGGCGACGATTTTGTCCGCGTCGCGTTTAATTTTGTCGCGGTCAAGCAGGCCAGAATCGGTCAGCCAGGAAAAAAAGCCCTTTTCCGAGGTATCCATCTGTTTGCGCAACTGCTTGGCGTTGAAGGTGGTGTTGCCCTCAAAGGTGATTTCTTTGACGAAGACCTTCTTGCCTTCATCAATGGTGTAGGTGACGACCGCGCCCTTGTCGTCGGGATAGGCGACATCGACCCTGACCGTGGTGTTGTAATAGCCTTTGGCCCGGTACAACTCCTTAATTTTTTCCGCTCCCTCGTTCAGCCTGGCGCTGTTGAGAACGTGATTTTCTTTGACATCAATATCTTTTTTGATATCCTCCTCTTTGATGGCGTCAAGACCTTCAAACTTCAGGGTTTTAATGACCGGTTTTTCAAAAACACGGAAGATGACGTTCTTGCCGTCCGGCCCATCGGTGGTCTCGATCTGGACATCATCGAAATAGCCCATGGCGGCGACGGTTTTCAGATCTTCCCGCAGCGCCGCCGGATTATAGGGGGCACCGGATTTGGTCTGGATCTTTTGCAAAATGGCGCCGGTATCGATCAGGACGTTGCCAGCGGCGCTGACGCTGGCGATGCGCGATTCCCGCCCGGAGTACGAGGCGATATCACCCAAAAGCCCCTCCATTTCCGCCAGCATCCTTNNCCCGGTCCAGGCTGGTGAATTCGCGGAAATAAAAGGTCGGGCTTTGCGGCGCCAAGGCGTCGTACAGTTTGACATCAAGACTATAACGCTGCCCCAGCGCCGTGAGACTGCCAACGGCGACAGAGCTGGCTCCGGTTTCAGCGGCGACGCGGCGGAGCTGCTCCTGGCTCGGCGGCCAAACACCAGCCGTATAAGAAACGAGAGCCTCGGCCCGTTCGCGGCTCATGAGCTGAAGCGGCTTATCGCCCGCCGCTTCCCGCATAGCGGCATCGGCTGT
>DOMU01000235.1:2740-4340 GCA_003509305.1 Desulfobulbaceae bacterium
ATGAACGGGTTGAACGGTGAACAGCGGAGCCAGCGCCAGAACGAAGAAAATCGCGAAAAGAAGCGGACGTTTTACGGGAAAGGAGGTCATAAGGAAGTCCTTGGTGAGAAAAATGGCAATCCTTGGGACAGGCCGCAGGAGAAAAACGGTGCCATTATGCCATGTCCCCCGGCCCTTGCCAACTGCCTTCATCGGGTATTCGCTGGTATTTACCAAGGAAAAAGACGACAATCGGCCCATGAATGAAAAATTTTCTCCACTTTTCGCCGTCCTGACCTTATTCCTGCCTGAACGCTGCCGCGCCTGCCACAGGCCGTCGGCCACAGCCCTGTGTCCGGATTGTCTGGCGGCGGTAACCTACTGTGGCGAGGGAAAAAGCGATGCCGGTGAACCGCCCTGCCGTTCCCTCTGTCTGTACCAGCAGCCGGTCGCCGGGCTGATCCATCGCCTGAAGTACACCGCCGACCGCGGCGTGCTGCCAGCTTTAGCGGCAATCGCCGCCCGATGTGACATCGGCGACGAAGAAGCCGACCTGATCATCCCGGTGCCGCTCTATGCCGACCGTCTTAAACAGCGCGGCTTGAACCAGTCATTGCTTTTGGCCCAACTGCTTTTCCCACGGCGGCGGTGGGCGATCCGTAATGATATCCTCATCCGCCACCGCCCGACCACACCGCAGACCGGGCTGTCGGGCGCGGCGCGGCGGCAAAATCTTGGCGACGCCTTTTCGCTGGCTTCAAAATCCGAGGTCATCCATGGCAAGCGCCTGCTCCTCGTCGACGATGTCCGCACCACCGGTTCAACGCTCGCCGAATGCGGTCGCGTCCTTCTGGCCCACGGCGCCGGAAGCGTCTCTTGCCTGACGTTTGCAAGAGTTGATCTATAGGCATTGCCCCAGATGCCCGGCCAAAAAAAATTGACCGTTTTCTTCCAGCCGATAAGGCCGCTTTTCTCTGTCCATTGCCGGAATAGAATGAGTGATTGAGAGTAAAAAGGATATTTCAATTGATTTATCGAGTTATTTGACGCTTCATAAAAACATGAATTTGTTGACAACACGTCTAGGGACACACTAAACGTCCTTTTTGGCGTGGGAAAAATCATTCTCTCGCACCATCCAGATATCTATTTGTTTTTATTGATAAAAAAATATTTTATCCAGGGGAAAGTCAAGGCCGGTAAGGGATGTGGCCTAAGGCGCCGGCAGGGGTGGACGGCATGGAAACCACCAGCGGCGGCCTTTGACGCCGGGCGGTAAAACCGGCAAAAACATACGCGTAGCAAGCGCCACGGTCCCGTATGAATGCAAAAGCCCTCATGAACGGAACCGCTACGAAGAGTGAGCGCGGTGAGAAGTCAGAACCGAAAGTCTGTTGCGCGAGGAAGACGTCATGCTGTGGGAAAAAGCCTTAGAATCTATTAGGACGTCGGTCACCGCCGATGTCTTCTCGTTATGGATCGAACCGCTGCGCTGCCGTGAGGTAAGCGATGACAGCATCGTTCTGGCCGCTCCCGACCCTTATTTCAGCGCCTACGTCACCAGGCACTTTCATGAGACGATTGAGCGCGCCGTCACCGAGGCCGGAGCGGTGCCACGGCG
>DOMU01000141.1 GCA_003509305.1 Desulfobulbaceae bacterium
TCAGATCAGGTCGGAACTTCTACAGGTAGTGATCTCCATTTTCAACCTTCCTTCAAGATTGCCCTTATCAAAGAAATCCCGCCCCAAACTGATAAGGGTTCAGTTATCCGCCCTGGTTCATGAGGCCAGAGCCAGGGGAAGGAAATTGTTGTTATGCCTGAACTTCTTCGGCAAAAGATGCCGGTACATATACCGGCTCGACCTGCCTCCAGTCGCTGTGTTCGTTTTCCGCCACCCACAAATCATAGCCGCGCTGCATGTTCAGCCATAATGCGGGCGTGGTGGAAAAGGCGCGGGAAAGGCGTAGTGCCATGTCCGGCGTCACGCCGGCCCGCTCGTTAATGATGGTGGACAAGGTTTTGCGCGATATGCCCAGGCTGGCCGCGAGAGATGTGACGGTCAGTTTTAGCGGCTTCATGTACAATTCTTTTACCATTTGGCCGGGGTGAGTCGGCTTACGTGTCCTCTTGCGCATAACGCTGCCTCCTTAGTGGTAATCCTGATAATCGACGATGTGGGCGTCGCCGTCTTCAAAGCGGAAGGTCAGCCGCCAGTTGCCAGAAATTTTAACTGACCAATGCCCTTTGAGATCGCCTTTGAGTTGGTGCAGTCCAGAGCCGGAAAAATCCATATCTTCCACGGCTCCGGCAGAGTCCAACAGGTCGAGTATATACCGCAGCTTTGTGGAGTGTTTAGCCTGAATGCCTTTGAGCGTTCCATCATAGAAGAAGTCTTCCAGCCCTTTATGGGCAAAGCTTTTTATCATGTTTCCCTCATAACGTAACGNNAAGCCTGTCTCTGGCAAGGACAACACCGTCGCTAATTTCTTTGCTTACTACTTACTTATTGCCGCCAATCGCTACCATGCGCACTGGGGCGGGCTGTTCACCGGAACAGATATCCAGCCTGCTCAAAAATCCATTCTTCAAGCTTCACATGCCATCTGCACAAAAGATCGAACGGGCGCACCCGGTAATGGCAATCCGCCGTTGAGCTCGGTTTGTGTCCCAGGTAATCGCCCCATAGCTTCAAAATTATCAGAATCCGGCTGTTGGAAAATCGGGACGTTTTCATGTAAAATCTCCGTGCTTTCTCTTCTCGGAAATTCTACTTTAAAGTGCTACTTTTTTTAGGGGGGATTACCGTGGCGGTTGACCATCCCCGTCTTGACAAGAAAGGCGGCTTTTTTTATACTCACGTCTCATTGCGGGAATAACTCAGTGGTAGAGTGTCAGCTTCCCAAGCTGAAGGCCGCGAGTTCGAATCTCGTTTCCCGCTCCAGAAAAATCAAGCGGTTACAGCGACAGAGGCTGTAGCCGCTTTTTTCTTCCCAGCACCATTCCCAGCACGCGAAACGAAAAAACACATCCAGATAGAAAAGACGTGGCAGTAAGACCAACGCGGACTATTTCCCTTCAAGGATTGATGAATGGCGAGTGTGAGGACAAAAAAATCCCCACCCGCCAAGGGCGGACATCTAACGCGCTTGCAATCCTGAACAGCATATCAATGTTCGGCCAGCGTTTCCCTACCTCCATCATGCCGAAGAAGCCGACGCTTACATCCATCCGCTCGGCCATTTGTTCTTGAGTAAGCCCAGCATTATGCCGAAATCGCCTCAGCACAGGATGAAAATGGTGGCGTGTTACTATCGCCTTTGGCATCCTGGTCGGGGATTTTCTTCAAGGCCGTGCCGAATTTCAGGTAATTCTCTTTTACACCGTCGTCGAGGTCGATTGCCATCCCCCAGTTTTCCAGAAGTTTTTCTTTGTCAATTGAACATGAGGACATAGCCATTGCCTGTCAGCTTTTCTAGCAAATATCTTGATGTAATTTGGTCGCGGGTTGTTCTGGTCACTTCAAAAGGTACTCGCTGCCCTGCCCTCCATACTTCCAAACGCAGAGTAGTTCCAGGCGCTCCAAGCAAGAGGTCCCTGACCTCTGACCAGGACTTGTTTATCACTGAAACGCCATTAATCGCCACGATCATGTCATAATCACGGAGACCGGCTTTCTGAGCAGGACTGTTGCTAATTACCCTAATTGTGGGAAGATAGTTGTTTCCATCATTTGTCAAAACCGCTACATCCACACCAATGACGCCGTCGGTAGATTGAGGGCGGTAAGAGGGGACTACCACATCTGTAAGTTTGGTAAAAATAGTCGCCACAATAAATTGGCTCGACACCCGGACATCTGGGTTATCCGATCTCCCTGCCCCTACACCATAGCAAATACGCTCTCGCGTTTTGCCATCATAGAATGATATCGCAACAGAAGGATAATAAGCTCCGACAGTATAACCTGGTTGTGTATAAGTTTCGGTTGTCGCGTAACCAGGCAGGTAAGTAGTCGAACTCAATGAACCTGAATTGCCGTTCCAGTCGTAGTATGTGCCATAGCTTTGGATTGTTTGCCCGGGAATCCACTTTGGCACAGTAACTATTTGGGGAGGCACATATGAAGTTTCATATTTCGATAAGACGCTGATTGTCACCAAAAAATCTGGATGTTGATTCAGTGCAACAAATCGATAGCCTCCACTTTCAATTAGGCTACGCAGGAAGAAAAGCACCTGCTTTTCAAGAATTTCGTTCATTCCTGTCTTTTCTGAAACCAGCGATTGAGGAAACACGGAAAATGTTCGGTAGCCAGTGACCTTGGCGTCGGGGTCTTTATAGATGGTGACCGTTGGCTTTGACAGCAACTGGATAGGCCTGATATTTTTCACTGAAGTGGCAGCGCATCCTGTAAACAGTGTGCTCATAATTGCTACAATGAGAGCCTTTTGCAAAATGACGGGAATTCTACATTTGAGAGATGCAGTTGCGGGAAGTTCAATATTTAAGATATTGAAATAACGTTGTTTCGTCTGGCCAGGGATGTTTTGGAATACGGGAAACTGTTCATTTTGCAAGAGGCTCATGAGAAAGAAAAAGCTGGTTTTGATCGTTGCATGCATCATGGCACCCTTATGGTTAAGATTCATTGGGGTTACCTCTCTTGGGTTTGTTTGATTGTTCGCACAACCATTAAACCCGGTAACCCCTTCCTTTTCAAAATGACTGTCAGATCATATCTGAACTTCTACAGTTACGGCGATAGAGGACGCGCCGCCCCCGCCAGGGATGCACCAGACGCTAGAGCATTTTAACTTTAAGGA
>DOMU01000048.1:0-1778 GCA_003509305.1 Desulfobulbaceae bacterium
TATCTCTTTTGGTATGATACCCAAGATAATATAGGTATTCTTTTGCATGGTTAACTTCTAATCCACTGCTGAATTTCAGGCAATTTTTATTATCTGATAGTAGGCCATTATTCTCTTTATTGGCGGCATATGCATTAGCAATGCAAAAAAGCAAAATAATAGAGAGGGAAAGCCCAGCCGACCGCCAAAACAGGCGAAGCGATAAAATGACAGTTGAGGGTGCAGCTTTTATTTTTTGTTTCATGATATTCATTTAATCCATCACTTATCACAGCGGCATCTTTTATTGCCAGACAAGCTTTGGCCGAATATATCTACCAGGCTTTGTGGCTCATCAGTGANNCACAACCAGCCCCACGTTGCAATACCCCTGTTTTAATTTTTACCAAAAACTTACCAGGCTATGGGTAATGTCCTGATAATAATAATGATTTTGGCTCCGCTATTAAAACACCCATCATCGACCGCATCCTTTATACCACTATCATCGCCTCCCAAGCGCATCGTCGCATGGCGAGGTATCAACGGGAAAGCCCTCTCGGAATTATGTTCCAAGAGGGCTTTTGATTTCATTTTTCATTTCACGATGCGCTCATCCTTCCTCCGGTTTTTTGAGACTCCCCCTGTCGGCTACGCCGACATCCCCCTCGGTGAGGGGGACTGAATTGGGAGATAGCGGGGAAGAATAAGCCCTCCTCTTTGAAAGGGGAAGGCGCGTAGCGCCAGGGGAAGTCAGGAGAAAAAACCGAAAGAGAAATGGAATGAGGCCGGAGAGGAACACGCCAGGGCAGGTCCTGCGGATCGCGAGACCTCTTGTCTTCTGGTGGCGACGACTTTGCCGCTTATCGAGGTTTTTTCTTCAATATCTGCTACCATGGTGCCGATTTCTCTGCCCGGTGGCGGGCAGAGGCCAGCCGCCTGCAAGAAGGTCAGGTTTTTTGCGTCATAAACTCCGGAAAACAACAGAAAAATGCTTATTGACAGCCATTGCCATCTCGATATGGACGATTACGCGGACGATCTCGACGCGGTTCTCGCGCGCGCCAAAACCGCCGGGGTGGAAAAAATCATCACGATCGGCATCGACCTGGCCAGTTCCAGGCAAGCACTGGCCCTGGCACGCAAGTATCCCATGCTGAAAGCCACGGTCGGCATCCATCCCCACGATACCAGCACGGCCAGCGACACCGACTGGGAGGGCCTCCTGAGCCTGGTGGCCGACGGCGGCGATGCCATCGTCGGCTGGGGCGAGATCGGCCTTGATTACGCGAAGAATCATTCACCTCAGGCCATTCAGCGGCGGCAATTCGCCCATCAACTGGAGCTGGCCGCTAGGGCGCGGCTGCCGGTGATCATTCATGACCGCGATGCGCATGACGATACACTGGCGATACTGACCGCCAGCCCGGCGCGTGGACATGGCGGCGTCCTGCACTGTTTTTCCGGCGACTGGTCATTCGCGAAAAAGGTTCTCGATCTCGGTCTGTATATTTCTCTTTCCGGTGTCGTCACCTTCAAAAACGCGGCGGCGCTCCAGGAGGTAGCGGCGAAAATTCCCCTTGACCGCCTTTTGCTGGAAACCGACGGACCGTTTCTCGCGCCGCATCCCTATCGCGGCAAACGCAATGAACCGGCCTGGGTGGTGAAAACCGCCGAACATATCGCCCAGGTACGCGGCATTCCCGTGACCGAACTGGCGGCGGCCACCCGCGACAACACCAGCAGGCTGTTCAGCATTCAATGAAGAGGATAGAGCATGAGCATCGCCGGACAAATTG
>DOMU01000048.1:1793-2354 GCA_003509305.1 Desulfobulbaceae bacterium
CAGACATCAGTCTACTCGCCGTTTCCAAAACGGTTGCCGTCGATGCAATTCATGAGGCCGTCACCGCCGGGCAGCGGATATTCGGAGAAAACTACCTTCAGGAAGCTGAAGAGAAATACCGGCGGCTCGCCGGCCTGGCCGAATTCCACTGCATCGGCCATATCCAGTCGAACAAGGCGAAGGTCGCGGCAACGATTTTTTCCATGGTGCAGACCATCGACCGGGAAAAAATCGCCCGTGAATTGAACAAACACCGACAGCTACTCGGCAAACCGCTGGCGGCGCTGGTACAGGTGAACATCGGCGGCGAAAAACAAAAATCAGGAGTGGAACCAGAGGACTGCGAAGATCTTTTACGCGTCATTCAGGAGTTGCCCTGGCTGCGCCTTACCGGTCTTATGACCATTCCACCCTACAGCGTTAACCCGGAGGATTCGCGCCCGTTTTTCCGGGAGTTACGTCAACTGGCCGACAAGCTGGCCGCGAAAAAACTCTTCACCGGGCCGAAGGTGGAACTTTCCATGGGCATGTCCGCCGATTTCACGGTCGCTATTGAAGAAG
>DOMU01000048.1:2376-2902 GCA_003509305.1 Desulfobulbaceae bacterium
CTCACATCTGGGCCGCCCCGGTCAAAAATTATTTTTTCTTGGCGGCGGAGGCGCGTTTAGCGGCCTTCAACGGATTGACGCGGACTTTGGTGACAGCGATTTCCGGTTTGGCGTGGGTGGCGAAATTGCACAGACCGAGACGCCATTTGGCTTCCGGATTCATATAGGTCTGGCAATACTGGCTGCCCGATTTTTCGACGATTCGGTCACAACCAGCGCATTTCTCGACAACTGGCTTAAAACTCGCGGCGCTGAAACTTTCCACGGTAATCTCCATCTGGGTTCTTTGTGAATAACTCATACCGCCCGCGCAACGAGTCATCTGGGGCGGCGGTGGGAACAGGGTAAACGTAAAATTATACTCCCTATGGATTTTTTCGCAAGACCGCTTGTGGCCGATCCGTCCACCGGAACCTACAGGCAATAGCATTGGCCCGGCCACCCGTACTGATAAACAATGCGGTTTAATTCCATTTTCATTCCAGGGTGCGCTCATCCTTTGTCCGGCTTTTTGTGACTCCCCTGT
>DOMU01000095.1 GCA_003509305.1 Desulfobulbaceae bacterium
TAGTGCCGCCGGGCGATGCTTCGGCCATGGCTCAGGCCATTTCCCATGCCTTGGAACACCGGGAGGAGTTGCCAGCAATCGGTGTCAAAGGGCGCCGGTGGGTAAGCGAGCATTTTACCGCCGATATCATGTGCCGGAAAACGCTGGACGTCTATCGGGAATTAAGCGGGCGGCGCAAAAAGCGCGGCGATTCCCTGACAATTATGCAGCTTCTCCCCGAACTCGACGGTGGCGGCGTTGAACGCGGCACGCTGGAGATGGGAAAATACCTGGCCAGCCACGGCCACCGCTCGCTGGTGGTCTCTGGCGGTGGTCGCCTGGCGTCTCAGCTCGTGGCCGAAGGCAGCGAACATATTCAGATGGCGATTGGCAAAAAATCGCCGTTGACGGCTCGCTTTATTGCAAAACTACGCCAGATTATCCGCGACGAGCATGTGGACATTCTGCATCTGCGTTCGCGGATGCCGGCTTGGGTTGGTTATCTGGCCTGGAAGTCGCTGCCCGCCGCCGAGCGTCCTTGCCTGATCACCACTTTCCACGGTTTTTATTCGGTTAATGCCTACAGCGAAATCATGACCAAGGGAGAACGGATTATCGCCGTTTCCGAGAGCATCGCCCAGCACATCGCCAAAAATTACGGCCAGAAGGACAACGTCAGCATCATCCTGCGCGGCGTTGACCTGAACGTCTTCTCGCCGGAAAAAGTCGATCCGGAAAAAGTTGCCGCCCTGCGCCAGGCCTGGCGGCTGACCGAAGGCGTCCCGACCCTGATGCTGCCAGGCCGCATCACAAGATGGAAAGGGCAGGATATTTTCATCCAGGCTTTGTCGCTTTTGCGCTGCCCGCGTTTTCAGGCGATTTTGGTTGGCGACTATGATGAAGGCGGCGCCTATATCACCGAATTGCATGAGTTGATCGAGGGTTTTGGCCTTACCGACCGGGTGCGGCTGGTTGGTCATTGCAACGATATGGACACCGCCTATCTGCTGGCCGATCTCGTGGTGTCCGCTTCGTCGAAAGAGCCGGAGGCTTTTGGCCGTATCAGCGTTGAGGCCATGGCCATGGGCAAACCGGTGGTGGCCACCGCCCATGGCGGCAGCCTGGAAACGGTAATCGACGGTGAAAATGGCTGGCTGACGCCGCCTGGTGATGNNTCATTGACGCCGCTCTGGCCATGGGGGAAGAGGCATTACAGCGTATCGGCGCCCAGGGGCAAAGCCGGGTGCGTCGTCAGCTCAGTACTGAAAAAATGTGCGAGCAAACGCTTGCCGTTTACCGAGATTGCCTCCGCCGCAGGGGATTGGAACGAGACCGCGGACAGTGAGAATTTTATCATCACGCTCCCGTCAGCCTCGCCGGTTGAAAACAAACCTTTTCTTCGACACCTTCCATCTCTTGCGCCTCGCCGCCGCCATGGGCCTGGAGAAAGCGTACCACCTCTTCGACCAGGCGCTCCGGCGCCGAGGCCCCGGCCGTAATCCCCACCTGGGTGACGCCCACCAGTTGCGCCGGGTCAATGTCATGGTAATCGTCAATTAAAAATGCCGGGACTCCGGAATTTTTCGCCACTTCCCGCAGCCTGTTGGAATTCGAGCTGTTTTTCAAGCCGACAACATAAATGCAGTCGCATTGCCGGGCCAGGCGCCGGACAGCGTTCTGACGGTTTCCTGTGGCGAAACAGATATTTGACTCTTGGCCGCGCAGATCCGGAAACCGGCGGCGAAGGATTTCACGGATTCCGGAAATTTCTTCGTGGGAGAGTGTCGTCTGGGTGACGCAGGCGACTTTGCCGGGATTTTTGACGGTGACCTTTTCCGCTTCCTCTTCGTTTGCAACCACGTGCACGCGATCTTTGACGCGGCCGGCGGCTCCTTCCACTTCCGGATGATGACTGTGACCGATGATGATGATGTCGTAGCCTTCTCCGTGGTATTTTTCGACCATTCTATGGACGCTGGCGACGAGGGGGCAGGTGGCGTCGATAGTCCGCAGACCGAGTTTTTTTGCCTGCATTTCCGTGTGCTTCGACACGCCGTGGGCGCTGAAAATACAGAGACCGCTGGCGGGAATATCGGCCAGTGATCCGACGAAAACCGCTCCCAAGGATTCCAGTTCGCGCAGGACATGGCGGTTATGGACAATTTCGTGCAGCACGAAGGCTGGGGCGCCATGCTCTTCGAGGCACAGCCGCACCGTAACGATTGCCCTCACCACGCCGGCGCAGAAGCCGCGCGGCGAGGCGAGAAGGATGGAAAACGCGCTCATCTTTTTCTGGCCTCTTTTTTACGCCAGGTAAGCCGCCGGGGGAAAAGAGGCGGCACGGCAAGAAATTTCACAGAAAAGGCTTGCGGGAACGCGATTTATTCGAGTAGCTTGCCCGCCAAGTCCATCACCGACTTTATTTGCCGATGATACCCCTTTTGCCGGGGATGTCCAACGTGATGACGCTTCGCCAAGCGTGACGAGGTGTCGTCGAATTTCAAACTCCAGAGAGGAAGGAATTGCCATGGTACTGGATCCGACGAAACACAAAGATTGGGAGATTGCCGAAGAAGCGGAAACCCGGATGCTCACTATCTATGAGATTGGCGAGAAGCTGGGTTTGACCAAGGAAGAGCTGCTGCCCCAGGGGCACTACATCGCCAAAATCGATTTCCAGAAGGTACTGGCCCGCCTGAAAGACAAACCGAACGGTAAATATATTGATGTCACCGCCATCACCCCGACACCGCTCGGCGAGGGCAAATCGACCTCGACCATGGGCTTGGTCGAAGGCTTGGGCAAACTCGGCAAACGGGTCAGCGCCGCGATCCGTCAGCCATCCGGTGGCCCGACCATGAACATCAAAGGCTCCGCCGCCGGCGGCGGCCTGGCTCAGTGCATCCCGCTGACTCCGTTTTCTTTGGGTTTCACCGGTGACATCAACGCCATCATGAATGCCCACAACCTGGCGATGGTTGCCCTGACATCACGGATGCAGCATGAGCGCAACTATGACGACGAGCAGCTCGAGCGCCTGTCCGGCATGAAACGCATCGACATCGACCCGACCAAGGTTGAGATGGGTTTCATCATGGACTTTGCCTGCCAGTCGCTGCGCAACATCATCATCGGTATTGATGGCGTTAACGGCAAAAATGATGGCTACATGATGAAATCGAAGTTCGGTATTGCCGTCTCTTCGGAAGTTATGGCCATCCTGGCGGTTGCCACCGACCTGAAGGATATGCGCGAGCGCATGGGCAAGATCGTTGTCGCCTATACCAAGAAGGGCAAACCGGTTACCACTGAAGACTTACAGGTCGCGGGCGCCATGACCGCCTGGATGGTTGAAGCCCTGAAACCGAGCCTGATGCAGACCATCGAAGGCCAGCCAGTTATCGTCCATGCCGGGCCGTTCGCCAACATCGCCATCGGCCAGAG
>DOMU01000081.1 GCA_003509305.1 Desulfobulbaceae bacterium
ATACCTGGCCAAAGCCACCACTGCCATGCCGACAGCGACAGTGACAAAAAAATTCTTCAGAAAATAGGCGGCGGCAAAGGCCGGAATCGCCGCTATGAGAAAAATATTGTCATAGGAAAGCGCCAGCTTGTGCTCCGGACAAACGAGGCCGGGTGCCAAAAGCGCCGCCAGAACCGTGGCTGGAACGAAGCTGAGCCAGCGCTGAATCCACGGATGCAGCTTGCGTCCAGACAGGAACAGGGCAGGCAAAACNNAAAACGCGCGGCAGGCAGGTGACGATGGCCATGCCACAAATAGTCAGGAGGATTTCCGCTTGATCCATGTGTCGAGGCAGGCGCCGCAGGTGGCGCAGATAATGGTGGCGAAAATGACGTTGGCTCGGCTGAAACCCGCCAGCAGCAGCGTCACCGACAGAGCGGCGGCGCAGACGGCCATTGCCAGATAGAAAGGTTTCAGCACCTGCGGCACCAAGAGGGCGATGAACATCGCCGGCAGGGCGTAATCGAGACCGATGGGCCGGACATCGGCGATCTGACCGCCGGCGAGAAAGCCGGCCACACTACCGGCAATCCAGGATAAATGCGCCAACAGATTGATGGTGAAGGTCTCGGCTTTAGGTGGATTGTGTTCGGCCATCCTCAGGCTGTGCAGGGCGAAGGTTTCATCGGTCATTTCGCCGGTAAAGAGGGTGATCTGCCATTTTTTCCAGTCGCTTAGCTTCGGCGCCAGCGCGGCCGACATCAGCAGATGGCGCAGGTTGACGATGAAGGTGGTGAAGATCAGAGCTAACGCCCCAGCGCCACCGGCAATTAAACCGATGCCGATCAACTGGGCGCTGCCGGCATAGACAATCACCGACATGGCCACGGTGTTGAAGAGGGACAGACCGGATTTTTGCGCCAGCACCCCGTAGGCGAAACCCACCGGTAAATACCCCAGGATGATTGGCAGGACGCTTTTCAGCCCGTGCCAGAAAGCGGCGAGGATTGGTGAAGGCAAAGTTTTCTCCTCAATAAAACAGGTCAGTGGTCAGCTCCAGGCCTGCCCACTGGCGGCATGGTCATGTTTAGTAATTCCGGGCGGTATTCAAAGTGCATTCCGTCGAAATGCCGCCATTTGCCGCCCCAGATAAAGCCATGCCGCTCAAAGATGGCGACAATTTCCCGCGGCATCACCGAGTGGTAACGGTACCCGCCGCGCTGGAGGCTGGCCAGCCAGTAATCGAGGCCGGATTGCCAATGCACGTCAACGGCAACGCCGAAGGTATGGGGCGAAATTTCACAGTCGCCAGCGGGAATCAGGCGTGGATAAAAACCGGAGACGCCGGTTTTGCCGCCGCCGTGCAGATGCCGATATTGTGCCTTGGCCTCGGCGTTGATGCTTTCCAGTTCGGCCACCACCGCCGCCAGTTGCTTATCAACGCCATTGGCGCGGCTGACGCGGATTTTCGCACCGTTTCCCGCCAGTTTCCACGGCACCGCCACGAGATTTTTTTCGACGTCGCCGCCGACCAGTTCAACACGTTTACCCGCTTTTTTCGTGCGCCAGGAACCATCGGCATTTCTGGCGGCGGGGGCGCCATACATATAAGCCCACAGCGCCAGAGGTCGTAACCGCCCGGCATCTTCACCGGCTTGTGGCGGGTCGTCCCCCGTCGGCCAATGCTCGCTGACTGACCGGTAGCGAATACGCAGGCTGTCCATGAATGACGGAGAAGATGCGCAGCAAGGTGGCGTAATGGCGATTTTCTGACAATTTATTTCTTCTCTGGCGGCCAGTGGAAAACGGGCGCCGTCCCAGCCGATCAATTCCTCGGTTCGCGCATCGTAAGCGCTCAGAAAATCGGGATAGGCATTGAGGAAACGTCGAGCGGCTTCGGCTGGGCTAAGCCGTTGTTCGATACTGTTTGTATCGTCCGGAGCGGCCAGAGCGTTGGGGATTGGGGAGGAAAAGAGAAAAATCACCAGAAGAATCGCGCGGATAGAAAAGCAATGGCAGCCGATCGGCTTCATGGAAACAGAGCCGGATGGTCTCAGAGGGAATGGGCGATATGGGCGATTTCGCCAACCAGGCAGCTACCGGCCACGGCCAGCGTCTCGAAGGGCAGGAAATCGAGCGCCCGCCGGTCGTAGAGAAACTTGACCTCGCAGGGGAATTCATCGTCGGCGGTATAGTAATCAATTTGCACCGGTAATTTCGGCAACAGGTGATAGGAAAAGCTGGCGTCGGCACTGGCCTTGGCCGCTGTCTCCACCGCGCCGAGAACCGCCATCGTTTTGCGAAATNNGTTTGCCGCACGCCGCCAAATATTTTCGTGAGCGATCGCGCCATCCAATTGAGGTCTTTACCGCCTCCGCTGAAAATGCCGGAAGAAAACTGATGCAGCAGTTGGAAGTCGCCCGCCGGTTCTCCCGCGCCGCCCTGGGTCAGATAATAAATCAGTACGCCACGGCAGTTGATGCTGATTTTGCCGGCGCCGCCCAGATCATCGACGCCATGGCGGCCCAACCGGTAATTACGGCGCAAAAAGGAAATCCGCGCCGAATCGGCCTTGGTGTCGCTGAAACCGAGAGCCGCCGCCTTGCTGAAATCGGCGGCGGGTAACAGCGTGATCAGATAGTCATAATTTTTCTCGTGACCGGTTTTCATGATTTTTCCCGTGGATTGCCTGTCGGGCCTCATTATTCGTAGACCGCCGCTTCACCCAATCGTTTGCCGCGCAGATCTTTTTCCGACAAAAGTGGGGTCAGGCCATCAAGCGGCCAGTCGATGCCAATGGCCGGGTCGTTCCACAGCAGGCAGTGCTCATCTTCCGGATGGTAGTAGTCGGTGGTCTGGTAGAGGAAATCCGCCGTTTCTGACATGACGAAAAAGGCGTGGCCGAATCCCTCCGGCACCCACAGTTGCCGCTTGTTGTCGGCGGAGAGGATTTCGCCGACCCAGCGGCCAAAGGTGGGCGATTTTTTGCGCAGATCGACGGCCACATCAAAGACCATGCCATTCACCACCCGCACCAGTTTGCCCTGTGGGTGCTTCAATTGGTAATGAATACCGCGTAAAACCCCCTGGCTGGAACGGGAATGGTTTGACTGCACGAAATTGAATTCGACGCCTGTCTTCTCCCGCCAGACGCGAAGGTTGAAGCTCTCCATAAAAAAGCCGCGCTGATCGCCGAAGACTTTCGGCTCGATCAAAAGCACATCATCAATCAAGGTTTTTATCACTTGCATGGGTTTTCTCGTTATTTCAAATCATGGTTTTGAGTTGGCGTTGATTCAATCAGCCTTCACCAGCACGACAAAAGGTTTGAACTGTTCAGCCAGTTTCGGCCAAATTGGGTTCAATTTGAATCGAATAGACCCCAAACAAAAGCTGCAAAGGTACCAACGATGGTAATGCACGATATGAACGATATAATCCAGTGCTCTTTTACGCTCTCGGTTAAAGCCGCAGGGGTATAACCGTGCTGCTGGAACCAAGAGGAATTTGTTTTCAGGTTCTTATTCGATGCACGCTCCAATATGTTGGCCAAGTTGTCAACCTTGCGAAGTGTGGATTGATGCAATTTAACGAACTCTTTGTTCTCGAAAGCAGCGGCTTCCTCCTTCCCCGTCAAGAAATCTTTTAAGGTGATTTTATTCTTTTTGATCAGCGTTTCCAGCCGTGGGTGACCTATATACCCAATTCCATAAAGATCAATAAGTACTCTTGATAGATCAAATTTTCGATCCTCCACAATCTGTGTCGGTGTTCCACCGAGAACACGGAATCGATGTTCAATGGCTGCGAACCCATAGTTCACATCCCGCATATTCCAATGAATCCAATGGAAATGCTGATGAATCGTGACGAAAGCGAAGAAGCGTTCCAACATGGCCTTCTCTAGGCTGTCATACTGTTGATCTATGTCATTGAACGAAAGGCCTTGCTCTTCGGCGATTCGATGGATTGAAAATGAATCTGTCTGAGCAGATGACAGGTTCCGCACGGCAATTGATGTAATTCGCGGTGTACGCCCGTCCGTCTTGTCGTAAAAGCTTTCGCAGGAATAATGAATGACCAGAGCGGTTGATGCCTGATCCAGCAGAATGTCCATCTTCTGAACGGTGGTCTTTCTCCGTTTGAGGCGTTGCAGTTCTCTGCCCATCATTCCTCTCCCTTTCAACTATTGATTTGGTATTGGGCTTTATGGCTTCTCCTTGGTGTTCGGCCCTACCGCCCGCAATCTGACTAGCGACAACTCCATTATCTCATACCAATCATCGACCATAGCGCGAACCTGCTAACATGAAAGTCATGTGAAAAATACTGGCATTGTTCCGAGGAAACACAGAAAACATCAAACCCAATTCTCAACCCGCAGGCCGGGAACCCGGGCTTTGCCTAATCGCTATAGTGTCCTTTGCAGGACAAGATTTCAAGGACACCGTCGTTAATACGGTAAACGAGGCGGTTGACATCATCAATGCGCCGACTCCAAAAGCCGCTGAACTCGCCCTTCTGCGGTTCTGGCTTGCCAATGCCGGTATAAGCGTTGCGTGCCGCGTCTTGCAGAAGCTGATTGATACGTTTGAGAGTCCTCTTATCTTGCGTCTGCTAATACAGATAATCTTCCCAGGCTTCCTCGAACCAGATGATTTTCATGTGGACGGCTCAATAATGTCTTCCCAGGCTTCCTCGAACCAGATGATTTTCATGTGGACGGCTCAATAATGTCGTGTTCCACCCCTTTGCCGCTGTTGAGCGCGGCCACGCCACGGCGAAGGTGGGCAAGGTTGCTGTCACTGAAAAACGGATCGGATACCGTGGTAACTTCAAAAGGCAGGCGCTTTTCGCGCAGAACGGCACGGGCGAACATATTAAACGCCACCGTTGAGTTCATGCCTACTTCGGCGCAAAAATCATCCAATGCTTTTTTCACTTCGGAATCCATCCGGACACTGAACGTTGTTTGAGCCATAATAGAACCTCCTCATCATTACTACTAAGCCGCTATTCTTGAGTTGGATTTTGCCAAAATAAAACCTTATAGGTTGCAATGGTAACCTATAAGGTGCGATATGGCAAGATGCGGCAACCACGCCTCTTACGACTGGAGAATCGGCTGGCATCAGGCCAGCGCCTGGCCGTACATCTCCGCATAATATTTCTGGTACGAGCCATCGACCACGGCGTTGACCCAGGCGCTGTTGGCCAGATACCAGTCGATGGTGGCCGCGATGCCTTTTTCAAAAGTCATCTCGGGCCGCCAGCCCAGTTCGCCAGCAATCTTCGTGGCGTCAATGGCATAGCGGCGGTCGTGGCCGAGCCGGTCTTTGACGAAGGTGATCAGCTCGTGGCGTGGGCGACCGCCGGGCAACAGGCCGCGCTTCTCGTCAAGAATATCACAGATGGTGGTAACCACTTCGATGTTTTCTTTTTCGTTGTGGCCGCCGATGTTGTAGCTGCCGCCATTTTTCCCTTGTTCGATAACGAGCAGAATCGCCCGGCAGTGGTCTTCGACATGCAGCCAGTCGCGGATATTTTTACCGTCGCCATACACCGGCAGCGGTTTGCCATGCAGGGCGTTGTTGAAGGTGAGCGGGATCAGCTTTTCCGGGAATTGGTACGGACCGTAATTGTTCGAGCAGTTGGTAATGCGCACCGGCAAACCGTAGGTATGAAAATAGGCGCGGGCCAGATGGTCGGACGAAGCCTTCGAGGCCGAGTAGGGCGAGCGTGGCGAGTAGGCGGTGGTTTCGGTAAAATAGCCGCTGTCGCCAAGCGAGCCATAGACCTCGTCGGTGGAAACGTGGAGAAAACAGGGCGGATTCCCTTGCCAGGCATCACCCTGCCACAACGCGCGCGCCGCTTCCAGAAGGCTGAAGGTGCCGACAATATTGGTTTCGATGAAGGCGGTCGGCCCGGTGATTGAACGGTCAACGTGCGATTCGGCGGCGAAATGGGCGACGGTATCGACCTTTTCTTCATGAAACAGGCGCCACATGGCCTCGCCGTGACATATATCGTCGTGGACGAAGCGGTAATTATGGCCTTCTTCAATGCCGTCGAGGTTGTGCGGATTACCGGCGTAGGTCAGCTTATCGACGTTGACGATGCGCCAATCGGGGCGTTCGGCATGGATGAGGCGGACAAAGTTGGCGCCGATGAAGCCGCAGCCACCGGTAACGAGGATGGTTCGTGTCATAATGTTTGCATTCCGTAAAAAAAATCATATGGTAGACGGCTTCGCCAAAATCAGGATGCCTCGCCTCCTTAGGGTTTGCCCGACAGGCTTGCCCCGAAAGGCTTATACTGTATCTGTTTTCCCCAAGCAATTCTTTAGCAATTTCCTAGAAAATGACGACTCAGATTGAACAAGAAATAGCCCGCCGCCGCACTTTCGGTATTATCAGCCACCCGGACGCCGGCAAAACCACCTTGACGGAAAAACTGCTGCTTTTCGGCGGCGCCATCAACATGGCCGGGGCGGTGAAATCGCGCAAGGCCCAGCGCCATGCCACCAGCGACTGGATGGCCATCGAACAGGAACGCGGCATTTCCGTGACCACTTCGGTGATGAAATTCACCTACCAGGACCACGAAATCAATTTACTCGACACGCCCGGCCATCAGGATTTTTCCGAAGATACCTACCGCGTTCTCACCGCCGTCGATTCGGCGATTATGGTCATTGACAGCGCCAAGGGCGTCGAGGCGCAGACGGAAAAGCTGATGGAAGTCTGCCGGATGCGTAACACGCCGATCATCACCTTCATCAATAAGTTAGACCGCGAGGGTCTGCCGCCTTTGGATTTGCTGTCGGAAATCGAGGATAAATTGCAGATTGAATGTGCGCCTTTGTCGTGGCCGATTGGCATGGGCAAGAATTTCCGGGGCGTATGGAATCTGCGGAAAGGTGGCCTGCATCTGTTCAAGGCCGGTGGTGAGACGCGGGAAACCGGCGGCGTCACCATTGAAACGCCGGACGACCGGCGTCTCGATGAATTTCTCGGGCGACAGGCCCAGGATCTGCGCGACGATTTGGAACTGCTTTCCGGCGCCGCCAATCCGTTTCAGTATGAGGAATACCTGAAGGCTAGCCAGTCGCCGGTTTTTTTCGGCAGCGCCATCAACAATTTCGGCGTGCGGGAGATGCTCGACACTTTTGTTGAAATGGCGCCGCCGCCCGGCCCGCGCCAGACGCAAAGTCGCCTGGTGTCTCCGGGTGAACAACAGTTTTCCGGCTTCGTGTTCAAAATTCAGGCCAATATGGATCCGGCGCACCGCGACCGCATCGCCTTTTTCCGCATCTGTTCCGGGCGCTTCCAGCGCGGCATGAAGGTGCGGCACCACCGGCTGGAAAAGGATATCGCTCTGAACAACGCCACCATTTTTATGGCCCAGGAGCGGGCGAACGTCGATGAGGCCTGGCCTGGCGATATCATCGGCCTGCATAACCACGGCACGATCAAAATCGGTGATACCTTCTCGGAAAAAGAGCCGCTGAAATTCATCGGTATTCCCAATTTCGCGCCGGAGCATTTCCGTCGCGTATTGCTGAAAAACCCGTTGAAGCTCAAACAGTTGCAGAAGGGCTTGACGCAACTGGCCGAGGAAGGGGCGATCCAGGTCTTCCGCCCGAAGATCGGCGCCGACTACATCATGGGCGCCGTCGGTGTGCTGCAATTTGAAGTGACCATGGCGCGGCTGAAAAACGAATACGGCGTCGATGCCATCTACGAGCCGGTCAACTATCAGGCCGCCCGCTGGATTCACTGTGACGACAAGAAAAAGCTGGCGGAATTCGAGCGTAAAAACGAGGGCGCTCTGGCCACTGATTCGGAAGGATTTCTTACCTATCTCGCGGAAAGTGACTGGATGATGAAATTCTTCATTGAAAAATGGCCTTGGATTGAGTTCCGCAAGACCAGGGAGATTGTGTGAAGATGTGTCTGGCGATCGAACTCCCCAAAACGTAAATTTTTTATCAGGAGTCGGTATGAACAGCGTGAAAATTTTCGTAGGCGTTCTGGTCATAGCGTTAGCCGCCCAAACCACGGCTCTGGCCGCCGCGCCAGAGCCAGTGGTGGTCAAACGTCCGAAGACGCTGATGGCCACGCCGCCGGTCAATCCCAACCTCTCCAACGGCGGCACGCTGCCAAAAGGGGTACTGTATACCGCCCTGAACCCGGTCTTTGCCGACAAGAACCACAGCCAGGACGGCTTCACAGGCCCGGATACTTTTTCGCAAGCCTGGTTATTCAAACTGCGTTATGGCATCACCAACCGCCTTGAACTGAATTCAGTGCCGTCTTACGTCAACCTGAGCCGCAGCGATCCGACACCCGCGATCAAACATCTGGAAGGCTATGGCGACCAGTCGCTCGGCCTGAGCTATGCTTTTTATAACCTCCACCAGGGAGCGCCTTTCGCCCTGTCTTTTTCCGCCGGCGTACTGCTGCCGACGGCGCCGGAAGGGGATAATCACCTGCCCGGCAATGCCGCCTGGGGTGGGCGGGCCAGCCTCGATTTCGGCAAATTCCTGACGCCGGACATCAAGTTCGACACTGGTTTTGTCGTCAGCGGCCCGTTCGAGCGCGGCAACCAGGATGTCAAACGCGGCGAGCAGTACCAATGGAACGCGCAAATCCGCTATCTGTTCAACATCTGTGATATTGCCCTGGAAAGCTCGCTGGTCAGTAACGCTGCCGGTGACAAACGCACCCCGGCGGGTGACATCGATCTGAACAACGGTTCGACCGAATGGTTTATCGGCCCGTCGATGAACTTCGTCATCGACCGCTATGATCTGTGGTTTGGTATTGGTATCTTCTTCCCTGTCTGGCAGGATATTGACAGCCCGGCAATGGTCGAAGATTATCAATTGGCCTTCAAGATTGGCAAGCTCTGGTAAACGTTCTCGGCGCCCGCCGTGAACGATAACGTTACCCGCTCGGCGCCGGAGAAGGGCAAATGGCAGGTGAATATCCGTGGCTCGCCNNGAGCCGATCGATGATCGTTTGCGCTGCCGTCAGTTCCTGCCGCCACTTGCGGCTCTTCATGCAAATGATTTGTACGCCTTCAAGAAGCCAGGGCGCGGCCATGTCCACGAATCCGGCGATGTCGGCGACGGCGCGGCTGGTGATATGGGTGCAGGGCAGGGATTGGGCGCTACAATCTTCCAGGCGGCATTCATGGCAGGTGACGTTTCTCAGGCCGAGCGAGCGCATTACCTGCCGTAAAAAGGCCGCCCGTTTTTGCCGTGGTTCGATCAGATGGGCGGTCAGTCCGGGCCGGGCCGCCGCCACCGCCAAACCTGGGAAACCCGCGCCGCTGCCGACATCCATCAGCTTCGCGCCATCGGGCAGAAGCGGCAAGAGCGTCAGGGAATCAAGGAAATGCTCGACGGTTTCCGCAGCGCTGGCATTTTTGGCGATCAGATTGGTCTTGGCCGACCACTTTTTCAGCAGCGCCATGTAGTCGAGCAGACGGGCGCGGGCGTCAGCATCAAGGTCAATGTTCAGTTGCGTCAGGCCCTGATCGAGCAGAGCGGCTAGATGGTCCATGCCGTTTCAGCCGCGTACCGCCACCGAGTTGGCGTGGCCGTTTANNAGCCCTTCGAGCCGAGCCAGCCGCTGGATGTGGTCGGCGTCATGCGCCAGCGCCTCGCGGCTGTAGCTGATGATCGAACTTTTCTTCAGAAAAATATCGACGCCCAAAGCCGAGGCGAAACGCGCCGTGCCCATGGTTGGCAGCACATGGTTTGGCCCGGCCAGATAATCGCCGGCGGCCTCCGGTGTGTAACCACCGAGGAAAATTGCCCCGGCGTGGCGGATTTTCGGCAGCCACAACCACGGCTCAGCCAGCATCAATTCCAGATGCTCGACAGCGATTTTATTGGCCAGATCAATGGCCTGCTCGATATCGTCAACGAGCAGGACACATCCGCGCTCAGTCAGGGATTTTGCGGCGATGTCGCGCCGCGAAAGTTGTTCAAGCTGCCGCGCCAGTTCGTCCGGCAAGGCGGCAGCCAGCTCCTTTTCCGTGGTAATAAGCACGGCCAGAGCCTGCGGGTCGTGCTCGGCCTGGGCCAGCATATCGGCGGCGACGTGAGCGCATTCGGCGCTCTGATCGGCAACGATCAGCACCTCGGACGGCCCGGCGATCATATCGATGCGCACCCGGCCCGATACCTGGCGTTTGGCTTCGGCGACGAACTGATTGCCCGGCCCAACGATGACATCAACCGGCGGCACTGTTTTCGTGCCGTAGGCCAGCGCCGCAATCGCCCAGGCCGAACCGAGTTTATAGATTTCCGTGATGCCGATTTCCGCCGCCGCCACCAGCAGATGTGGGCTGATATTGCCATCGGCGTTTGGCGGCGTCACCATGACCAGACGCGGCACGCCGGCGATTAAGGCCGGGATGCCGTTCATCAGGACCGACGACACCAGGGGCGTCGAGCCGCCTTTACCGCCTGGCACATACAAACCCGCCGAATCGGTTGGACGCACCAGACGGCCAACGACGACGCCGTCATCGCGGGTCTGAATCCAGGAATCCTCCATCTCGCGTTCGTGAAAATCACGGATGCGGCGAATGGCCAAAGCCAGCGTTGTCCGGAAATCCTCATCCACCTGCCGGTAGGCGGCCTCGATTTCCGCCGGGGTAACGGCCAAGCCCGCCACCGTCATATTGGGCGCGTCGTACTGGCGGCAGTATGCGACCAGGGTGTCGTCGCCGCGTTCGCGCACGGCCTGGATCATTTCGGCCACCGCCCGCTGCGGCGAATTATCGCCTTCCTGAAAACGGGACAACAACGAGGCAACGGCAGCCTGACCTTCTTGGGATTTAATATGAAAGGGGATAATCATTATTTTTATCAGCTAGGGTAAAGGGTGCTGGAGTATTTTCAAGATCGGAATCGGACGTATCACGTGGATGCCTCTTCATATTGTCCTGACTAAGTTCAGCGATGACCATTCACCGCCTGAGCAGATCGTCCAGAGATTTTTCTTTGGGAAGAGACGCTTATCAATTTCTTTCAGGGCGAGGCCCTCTTTCTTCAGGGTATTGACTTGATTTTGTATATTCAGGAAAAAATCGAGTTTCGATTGTAGCTTTTCTTTGCCGCCGATATGAATTCCGGTATGGGCGCAGAATATTTTACCAATATCCAGTTGAACCAGTCTGTTTAAGGTTTTTATGGCATCGCCAATATTTTCATCTGTCAATGCCACTTTTTGCTTTCTGCTCACATATACGTCCCCGGAAAAGAGCCAGCCGTTACTTTTTTCATAAAAAACCACATGATCTTTATGGTGGCCCGGTGCCGCGATGACATCCAGGCTGAAGTTTTTCGTTTCGATACGGGATGGCATCGGGTTGGCGACAAATGCCTCTCGGTTTCCCCATACAACTTTCCGATAGAATGGCAGATTTGTTTTTGTTGCCGCTTCGTCAATGGAATTCACCGCGACATAGACGGGTATTTTGAGATTGTTTTTTATCCATGCCGCGGCTCCCGTGTGATCCTCATGAATATGCGTTATGGCGGCGCAATCAATTTTCTCTTGTTGTAACGGGAATTTGATTTTATTCAGGATATTGTTTGAACCGGCGTCAATGAGAACACCATCGACAATATAAAGCCATATGTCTAAACGATAGAATGGAAGAGAGCCGGATTTGGTATTGATGACGGTGATATACTCATTAATCTTCTTTTTTATCATCAATCCACCTCGTTGCTTAATAATCCGTTGATACCTTGAACCTGACCGAAGCAAAGCCGCTGACCCAACTTGAAAAGTGGTCAGCGGCTTTGCCCATTACAGACTGATCACCGTGGCGTCGCAGGCGAGTTTGATCAGCTCGACGGCGGTGCCCATGCGGGCGCCTTCAATCAGATCGTTTTCTGTTATACCGCGCGCCTTGGCGCAGGGCGTGCAGGCCAATACCGGCACCGAGTTGGCCTGAAGGTAGGTCATCAGGTCGTCAGCGATGTCGCCGGTGGCGGCGCGTAAGTTGTCGAGCAGTCCTTTTTTTGCCAGATAGACGGCTTCATCCAAGAGAAACAGGGTGACGTTTTTGCCCTCCTTGTGGGCGACCGTCGCCAGATGGATGGCTCTGGTGGCGCGATTCGGGTTGTCGGTGCCGCAGGCGACGGTGATAACGACGTTGTTGGTCATGGTCATCTCTCGAGGTTAAAGGGAGGAGCGCCTCGCCGTAAAAATGGGCTAAAAAAGCGGGACGCCGTCTTTGAAACGGTTGCGACGATAAGAAAAGATAATATAGTGAACACTTGCCGCTGCCGCCAGTGTTTTTACCCCCAACTTGAGGGAGAAGAAAGGATGGATTTCACGCTTAAATGGTTGGCCTGGGAAATTACCCGCCGCTGCAATTTCACCTGCGTCCACTGCCGCTCTTCTTCCGATCTGGTGGCCGCCGAGCATCCGGATGTACCGCTGGCCGAGGCGAAGCGGATATTGGACGACATCGCCGCTTTTCCCAGCCCGGTCGTGGTCCTGTCCGGTGGCGAGCCACTTTTACGCCAGGATGTGTTTGAGATCGCCCGGCACGGTGACGCCCTGGGGTTGCGCATGTGCCTGGCGACGAATGGTAGTCTGGTGACGGCGGAAACCTGCCGCGACATGTTAAAGGCGAGCATCAGGATGGTATCGTTGAGCCTCGATGGTGCCAGCCCGAAAAGCCACGATGATTTTCGTGGCCAGGCGGGGGCCTTTGCCGGTGTTATGCGGGCCATCGAACTGTTTCGCGGCCACGGCATCCCTTTTCTCGTCAATTCCAGTTTCACCAAACGCAACCAGGCGGAAATTCCACAGGTGTACCGTCTCGTGAAAAGCCTCGGCGCCACCGCCTGGTACATGTTCATGATTGTGCCGACCGGGCGTGGCGAAGAAATCATGGATGAGTTAATTCCCGCCCAAATGTATGATGAGCTGTTGGCTTGGCATTACCGTACGGAAAAAGAAGAAAATCAGTTGCTGATGCGTCCGACCTGCGCACCACAGTACTATCGCGTCGTCCGCCAGATGGCCAAAGAGGAGGGAGAGCGCTTCACGCCGCGCAGCCTGCGGTTTTCCACCGGTGGCTCGAAAGGTTGCCTGGCCGGGCAGTTGATCTGCCTGATTGATGTCGATGGCGAGGTCTTGCCGTGCAGCTATTTCCCGCTGTCGGCGGGCAATATCCGGCGGCAAAGCATGAGCGATATCTGGGAAAATTCCGAAGTGTTGCAAAAGCTCCGGGATTTTTCCGCTTATGAAGGCCGCTGTGGCCGCTGCGAATATCTTCGGGTTTGCGGCGGCTGCCGCNNGCGATGACCGGCAATTATCTGGCGGAAGAGCCGTTCTGTTCGTATCAGCCACGTCAGGCGACCAACGGCCTGGTGGCGTAAAAATTTTCCAGGAGCGGAGCATGAACGAGACCTTTTTGCAGGCTTGCCGTGGCGAGCGCACAGGCTATACCCCGGTGTGGATGATGCGTCAGGCCGGGCGTTATCTGCCGGAATACCAGAAAGTACGCGGTAACATTTCTTTTCTCGAACTGTGCAAACGCCCGGAACTCTGCGTCGAAGTGACGCTGCAACCGCTCAGGCGCTTTGCCATGGATGCGGCCATCCTCTTTTCCGACATCCTGATTCCGATTGAGGCGATGGGCGCTGAATTGTTCTTTCACGAGGGCAAAGGGCCGATTATCGCAAGCCCCTGCCGCGACGCTGAAACGGTGGGGCGCCTGCGCATCGCCCCCCCGGAACAGGATCTGCCGTTTGTTCAGGAAACCATTCGCCTCTTGCGCCGTGAGTTGGATGTACCGCTGATTGGTTTCGCCGGTGCGCCGTTTACCTGCGCCACCTATTTGATTGAGGGCGGCAGCTCGCGGTTCTTTTATGAAACCAAAAAAATGATGTTCAGTCAGCCAAGATTGTTCCATCACCTGATGGATAAGATCAGCGAAACGACCATCCTTGCCCTCAGGGCGCAGGCGGCAGCCGGGGCGCAGGCGCTGCAACTTTTTGATACCTGGGCCGGCATCCTTGCCCCCTGTGATTTCGAGATATTTGTTTTGCCCTATGTACAGCGCGTCTTGAGAAAACTCGACGACCTCGATCTGCCGCTGATCTATTTTGCCAACAATGGCGCCACCTTACTCGATCTGTCGGCGCGTACCGGCGCTGATGTCCTGGGTTCTGACTGGCGAGTCGATATCGGCGACGCCATCGCCAAGGCCGGGCGGATGGCGGTGCAGGGCAACCTTGACCCGCTGGCGCTTTTACTGCCGGCGGAAGAACTGAAGGAGCGGATTGGCCGTCTGCTGAATGGCGCGCGGGATGCCTGTGGCCATATTTTTAATCTCGGCCATGGCATCCATCAACTGACGCCGCCCGACCAGGTGTGCTTGGCGGTCGATTTCGTCCATGAACTCTCGACGCGCTGACAGGAGGACGCCATGAAAATCCCCAGTGTTGCTGAATGCTTCGCCCATATGAAGGACTTTGGCATGTATGACCATATCCGCGAGCATTCGCTGATGGTGGCCCGCGTCGCCGAACTGATGTATCGGCAACTGGCGGCCCGCGGCGCCAGTCTGCCGCCGAAAGAGTTGGTCGTTGCCGGCGCCTTGCTGCACGACATCGCCAAATCAAAGTGCATTGAGGAAAGCTGCCAGCATGCCCAGGTCGGTGAGGCGATTTGCCTTGACTTGGGTTATCCGGAGGTGGCGGAAATGGTGTGGAGCCATGTCAACCTGCCAGGGCTGCGGCCTGAAGCCTATCAACAAAACAGTTTCAACGGCCCGGAACTGGTCTATTACAGTGATAAGCGGGTGAAACACGACGGTATCGTCTCGCTCGACGAGCGGCTGGATTACATCCTCGATAAGTACAGCAAAAACAATCCGGAGTGGGGAAAGAACATCCACGCCAACTTCCGCATGTGCGCCGAACTGGAAGGTTTTTTCTTCGCCCGCCTCGATTTCGCACCCGGTGACGTCGCCGCCCGCATCGACCGGACGCTTTTCACCTGAGACTCGATACTTGCCTGGCAGCTTTCGTTTACGGTAGTTCGGCGTAGTTCAGTACTTCGAAATGGCGCATCTGTTCGGTGGGCGGCAGCTCACGGACAATGAACTGGTAGCTTTTGCCGGTGGTTAAAGGTACCAGCGCCAGCTTTTCCGCCTCTGGGTAGAGTGACAAGAGCGCTTCCCGACCTGTTTCGTCAGCTATTTTTAACGTGGTCTCCCTGACTTTAGCCGGGGCGGCTGGCGGCATGAGCTGAGGCGTGGCGTCGCGCCCGATGATTTTCCCCCGCAGGCGGAGAGTGCCCGTAGCCACATTGCCTGCCGGAATTGCGCCGTTTTTCGGATATAAAACGGAAAAATCCCAGTTGCTGAGCGTATCGGCGATAAAAGAGGCGGCATGGAACAGCATAGCCGTTTGCTCGACCGGGCAGTTTCCCTGACATGTAATAAGGGAGAATTCCTGGAAGTTTTTCAACTGTTCGCGGGCCGTCGCCGCCTTATCGCCTAAAGCCGTCAAAAGGCCGGGAGCCAAGGCCATGCCGACCTGTTTTTCATGGGGTGCGACCAAGAGCACGGCGCCGCTGGCCACCTCTTTGCTGCCAACTGCCAGTTGACGCAGCATGGCTTGGGCGTATTCGTCGGCGGTGAGGCCATGCAGGTCTTTGCTGACGATGGTAACGATTTCCACCTGATTCTTCGGGGTCAGATCGAACATGCGGCGCTCGAAAGCGGCGCGGGCCGCCCGGTCGAGCACACCAAGTTCGTCGATGACGAAGCGGCCAAATTTGATCGGAATCGCCTGCCAGTCGGGGAAAGGCAAAAGGTCGGCGGGGCCTACTGCCGCTGGCGCCGGTGTCACCGCTGTCTCGGTCTTGCCTGGCAGCGCCTTTGCCGCGCCTTGGTCGATGGCCGTGGGTGTCGGTAAAAGAGGGGCGCTTCCCTCACTGTCGCAGGTGCCGGATTGTTGGCGGCAGGCGAGCAGCCAGCCTTGACGCACGGCGGCTAAGCGCTGATCGCGGCTCGGATTGTTCTCTTGTTTCTCGACCGGAGTAATGACGGTGCGGTTTACCTCGTCGAGTTTTGCCCCCAGTTTATAAAGAATGAAACCGCTGAAAGCATCCGCCGCCAGCTTGCTACGCGGTTGCCAATCACCGGCAATAAGGCTATGACCGGCCAGGTGGTGGCCAATTTCATGGGCGATGATGCCAACCGGCGCCCAGTTTCTCTCGGCGCTGGCCTGTTGCGCCGTTTCTAAAAAATTTTCGTTGCAGACCAACGCTCGTCTGCCGCGCCCCTCTTTATCGACGAGAATCACCGCCGCCGCGTTGGCCACTTCTGGATCGGTATAGAGGGTGAAATTTTGTGGCAGCCCGGCGTGCTGCATGATCGCGCTTACAATCTCGGTTTTCAAACCGGGAGGGGCTTTGTTCAGGCCAGAGACACTAAAATTGATAGGCTTGCCGTCGGAGGCATGACCGGCGGTCGGGATGAGGGCATCATCGGCGGTAGCGGGTTGTGAACACAGCGCGAAAACAAGACAGAAAAAAGTCAGACAAAGGAAGATACGCATAAGCAATTCCCAGCACGAGAAAATCATCGGGAAAGAATAGCCTCTACAGGATGAATGTCATTTTAGCACAGACCGTCCGGCTGGGGAGTTTTTTTCTCTCTTAATCGCTTGCGGACGGAGATTCAGTTTCGTCATCAGGAAGGCAAGATAGTGTATTCACAGAAAAATTTTCTGGTATAGGTCAAGCAGGGCGTTGCCTTTTCCCTCTTGGCGCCGCCGGGCCATGATCGAAGCTACTACCTGATGTTCGGCTTCTGTCAGTTGGTGGACGAATTCGTCGTCAGGAAGCGCCGCGTCGCGCCGGAATTTGCGCCGCATCCGTGGCAAGGCGGACAATGCCTTAATAAGCCCTTGTAACCATGGAATAAATTGTCTCTTTTTTATAACAAGTATCAGCCAGGTTATCTGGTAGATCAGCATAGCGGGCAAAAGGCGTGGCAGGCAGGGCAGGGAATAATTCTTGGCGCCGACAAAAAAACAGTTGCGCGTCGAAAGACGCACCGTCAGCGGGCTGATTTTGGCCCCGCTTGAGGCGCTGCCAATATGGTACACCACCGCCCCGGCCAGATAGCGGCAGGAGAGACCAGCGCGGCAGGCGCGGAAATTGAGATCGACATCTTCGAGGTAGGCAAAGAAATCCTCGTCGAACAGGCCGATCCGCTCAAACAGGCGGCGGCTGTACAAAGCCGCTCCGGCGCAGGCGCCAAACACGGGCCGGTCTTCATCGTACTGACCCCGATCTTGCTCCATCGTTCCCAGGCGATAGCCGACTCCGGCGCGTAAAGCCGCGTCGCCGGCGCCGTCAAGGATGGCGTGGTCATGGAAGTTGAGCATCTTCAGGGCGAAAAAGTCAGCTTCTGGATACCGTTTGGTGGCGGCAAGCAGGCGTTCCAGGCAATGTTCTTCGACTTCGGTGTCGTTATTCAAAAGAAACAGCCATGGACTGGCACAGGCGCCAATACCGGCGTTGACGGCGGCGCCGAAGCCACGGTTTTCCGGTAGCGTCAGGCAGCGGACGAAAGGGAAATGTTCGCGAACAAAAGTAACTGAATTATCCTCTGAACCGTTATCGACCAACAATACGGCGAAATCACCGACGCTCTGCCGGGTCAGAGATGACAGGCAGGCTGGCAGAAAGGCGCGGCCATTCCAATTGGGGATGATGACGGTGATCTGTGGGTCAGCCACCGTTATGTCCACCGTCAGGAGCCGCGCCGCCCAGCACTTTGCGTATGTAGTAGACCGGCTTGTTTTGCGACTCGTGATAGATTCGCGCCTGCATTTCGGCCAAAAGACCAATGGAGATGAACTGAACACCGATGAAAATGAGCAGCACCGCCAGAAACAGCAGGGGCCGGTCACCCATGGGCACGTTGAAAAACTGCCGTTGCGCCAGCATGAGCAGGCCGATCAGAAAACCAAGGCCGCCGGAGATGAGACCAAGGAAGCCGAAAACATGAATGGGCCGCGTCGAAAAACTGAGCAGGAATTTGACGGTCAAGAGATCCAAGATGACCCGCAGGGTTCGTGAAATGCCGTATTTTGATTTCCCGAAGCGTCTGCTCCGGTGGTTGACGACAATTTCCGCGTATTCGATGCCCATGCCGCTGGCGATGGCCGGGATGAAGCGGTGCATCTCGCCATAGAGGCGGACGTTCTTCACCACCTCTTTGCGAAAGGCCTTCAGCGTGCAGCCGTAATCATGGAGCTTGACGCCGGTGGTGAAAGAAATCAGGCGGTTGGCGATGATCGAGGGCAGGCGGCGGTTGATGAAGGCGTCTTTGCGGTCGAAACGCCAGCCGGTAACCACGTCGTAGCCTTCACGTACTTTGGCCAGGAGTTTGGCAATATCCCGCGGGTCATTTTGCAGATCGGCATCTATGGTGATGATGACATCGCCGGTGGCGTAATCGAAGCCGGCGGCCATGGCCGCGGTTTGTCCGAAATTGCGGCGGAAACTGACCACCACCACCCGCGTATCCTTTTTCTGGATTTCCGTCAGCCGCGCCAGGCTACCGTCTTTCGAGCCGTCATCAACGAAGATAAACTCGAATTCGTATTCGAGGTTGCCTACAGCCTGGCACAGTTCGTCGTAAAGGACGGGAATATTTTGCTCCTCGTTCAAGAGGGGAATAACCAGAGAAACTTTCAAGGAAACACCTGAATTCTATGAGATAGTGGGCGTAACATGGGGATTGCCAGGAGATGGCAGCGCCGATCTCCCGCCCCGGTGCTGACAGACAATCAACGGGAAAGGATCAGCGAATCGGACGTACTGTGACCATCGCATTCAATACTGATGTCATCGTAGAGGGCGATTCGGCTGGCGGTGACGGGACCGTAACGCGTTGACCATTCCTCGCCTGTTGTTTGATCATAAGCATTAATATTGCAGTTGGCGTCAACGGTGCCAATAAACACTTTGCCGTATTTGTTCGAGGAAGTGGTGATTTGCAGCTTGTCGCCGTCCTGGGCGATAGTGGCGGTTATAGACAGGCCATTGTCACCAATCAGGTCTTCAGTACCTGACCACTGCCCGGAGAGATCAGCGCATACGGGCGTGTTATCTGGGTTATTGCTTACCGGTGGCCGCGGATTTTTGTTGACCTTATTTAAGTCATCGCACGTTGGGGAATTATCATTGTTTGTTCCCGTGCCGCCGTTATTGTCGGGTGGTGTGGTGGCTGGAGCGTCGCTGCCTCCTCCCCCGCCTCCGCCGCCGACCGCCACGGCGACAATCGCCG
>DOMU01000204.1 GCA_003509305.1 Desulfobulbaceae bacterium
CCCGGGCCGGGCGCCACCAACGGCGTCACCGGCATTGCCACCGCCTACGCCGATTCAATCCCGCTGGTCGTTCTCACCGGTCAGGTATCACGCCACCTGATTGGCAACGACGCCTTTCAGGAGGTGGATATTGTCGGCATCACGCGGCCCTGCACCAAACATAATTATCTGGTAACCAGGAAAGACGATCTGGTGCCGACGCTGCGCGAGGCCTTTCATGTCGCCGCCAGTGGCCGCCCCGGCCCGGTCTTGGTTGACATCCCGAAGGATTTGCAGACGGCAATTATCAATTATCCGGAACGGACGCCGGTGCAGATGAAAAGCTATCAGCCGCACTACGAGCCGCATCCCGGCCAGATCGCCAAAGCCTGCAAGGAAATCCTGAAGGCGAAAAGACCGGTGTTGTGCATCGGCGGCGGCGTCATCTTAAGTGACGCCGGCGAGGACCTGACGCAGTTGGCCGAGCGCCTCAGCCTGCCGGTGACCACGACCCTGATGGGTCTCGGCGGTTTTCCCGGCATGAATCCGCTGTCCCTTGGTATGCTGGGTATGCACGGCACCTACACCGCCAATATGGCGGTGGCGGAAGCCGATCTGCTCCTGACTATCGGCGTCCGCTTCTCCGATCGCATCACGGGACGGCTCGATTCGTTCGCCAAGGGCGCGAAGATCATCCACATCGATATCGACCCGACCTCAATCAGCAAAAACGTCCATGTCGATACGCCAATTGTCGCCGACTGCAAGATGGCCCTGACGGCGATGAACGCCTGGCTCGACAAAGAAAAGGACATCGACACGCATGAGCGGGAAGCGGCGCTCACGGCGTGGCTTGAGACCATCCGCCAGTGGCGGATATCGCATCCCCTGACCTATAAGGATGACGACATCATCATCAAGCCGCAGTACGTCGTCCAGGTGCTCGAAAAACTGACGGGAGGCAACGCCATCATCACCACCGAGGTTGGCCAGAACCAGATGTGGGCGGCGCAGTTTTACCGCTTCAACCATCCCCGGAATTTTGTCACCTCCGGCGGCCTCGGCACCATGGGTTTCGGCCTGCCGGCGGCGATCGGCGCCCAGATCGCCAATCCCGGCAGACTGGTCATCGACATCGCGGGCGACGGCTCAATTCAGATGAACATCCAGGAACTGGCCACGGCCCGGCAGGAAGGCTGCCCGGTCAAGGTGGCGATCCTGAATAACCGCTACCTCGGTATGGTGCGCCAGTGGCAGGAGCTGTTCTATGACCGGCGTTACTCCTCGACGCGCATGGAAGTGGCGCCGGATTTCGTCGAACTGGCCAAGGCCTACGGCGCCGTTGGCCTGCGGGCGACGAAGAAGAGCGAGGTCGAGCCGGTCATCAAAGAGGCGCTGGCCACCGATAACCTGGTACTGATGGATTTTGTCGTTGACCGCGAGGAGGACGTTTACCCGATGATCCCGGCCGGCAAATCGACCACTGAAATGCTTCTGGTGTAATTTTTACTTTATGGAATTGTTATGAAACACACCATTTCCGTTTTGTTGCGTAACCAACCCGGCGTGCTGTCTCGCGTAACGGGGCTGTTCAGTGGCCGTGGCTACAATATCGAAAGTCTGTGCGTCGCCGTGACCATGGATCCGGAGGTCTCCTGCCTGACCCTGGTTTCCCACGGCGACCCGCCGATCGTCGAGCAGATCATGAAACAACTGAACAAACTGATCGACGTCTTGAAAGTCACCAACATCAGCGAAAACGAATATGTCGAGCGGGAGATGGTGCTGTTGCGCGTCAACGCCAACGCCGGCAGCCGCGCCGAGGTGTTGCGCATCGTCGATATTTTCCGTGGCAAGGTGGTTGATGTCGCCACCCGCACCTATACCCTCGAAATCACCGGCTCGGCTTCGAAAATCCAGGCGGTGATTGACATTCTGCGGCCCTTGGGCATTCAGGAAATCGTCCGCACCGGCACCATCGCCATGGCGCGCGGCTCGAAAAAATAGCCCGGAGAATCTTATGCTGACCCCGAAAATCCCCGTCGCCAAAGAAGGTTTTCCCTTCATCGCGCTCGCCGCTCTTTTGACGCTGGTCGCCGCCCTGCTCGGCTGCCCGTGGACAGCCCTGGCTTTGTCCCTGGTGACGCTTTTCGTCGTCTATTTTTTCCGCGACCCGGAGCGCATCATCACCGCCCACGATGACAAGACCATCCTGTGCCCGGCGGATGGGCGCGTGATAGGCATTGACCGGCTCGACGAATGCCCGTTCATCACCGGCAAAACAATCCGGATTTCAATCTTCATGAATGTCTTCAACGTCCACGTCAACCGGGCCACCTGCGCCGGACGCGTCGAAAAAGTGCTGTACAAACCAGGGATGTTCTTTGCCGCCGACCATAAAAAGGCGGCGCTCGAAAACGAATCCTGCGCCACCGTGCTGCGCCTGCCGTCAGGCCAGGAGGTGGCGATGGTACAGATCGCCGGCCTTATCGCCCGACGTATCGTCTGCTGGCTGCAGGAAGGCGACGAGATTAAAACCGGTCAGCGTTTCGGTCTGATCCGCTTTGGTTCCCGCGTCGATGTCTATCTGCCCAATGACAGTGATGTCACGGTTTTTCCGGGCAAAAAGGTGAAGGCGGGGGAAAGCGTCCTGGCGCATCTGGCCTGAAAATCTTTCATTTTTGATCCCGGCACCCAGCCTGATCAGCCGGTGTTTTTCTTGACAGCAAAATCATGCGTATCATTGCCGGTTCCGCCAAAGGAAGGCGTTTAGCGGCGCCGGCGGGACGTGACATCCGCCCGACCGCCGACCGCGCCAAAGAGGCGCTGTTCAGCATCATCGCCCCTTGTCTGCCGGATGCCGCTGTCCTCGACCTGTTCGCCGGCACAGGCGCCCTGGGCCTCGAAGCGCTGAGCCGTGGCGCGGGCGAAGTCATTTTCGTCGATTGCGGGAA
>DOMU01000102.1 GCA_003509305.1 Desulfobulbaceae bacterium
GCGGCGCTTCTGGCGGCGCTTTTGAAAGACGGTCAGCATGTGCAACTGAAATTCGAAGGTAATGGCCCGCTCGGCAAAATCATTGCCGAAGCCGGTTACGATGGCTGGCTCCGTGGATATGTCGCCGAACCACATGCCGAGGTGCCGCTGGTCGATGGCCGCCTCAGCGTCGCTCAGGGGCTGGGCCGGGCTGGCTTTCTCACTGTGAAAAAATTCATCGGCTTGCCGCAGGCCTATCAAGGCATGGTGCAGTTGCGCACCAGTGAAATCGGCGAGGATATCGCCTGGTATCTGCTTGAATCAGAGCAGACACCGTCGTATATCGCCGTAACCGCCTTGGCTGTTCCCGGTGGCCAGGTTCCCGCCGCCGGTCTCTTCATTCAGCCGTTGCCGGGTGCCGGCGAGGGGGCGCTGGCCGTGATCGAACGGGCATTGGCCGCATTGCCGCCGCTATCATCGCTTATCGCGGAAAACGTTAGCAGCGAGGCGATCTTGGCCCGGCTGTGCCGGGATATTCCCCATCATGTCACAGCCAGCTCTCCTTTGCGTTATCTCTGTGGCTGTACCGTGGAAAAAATGCGGGCGGCGCTCTCCACTCTGGGCGCGGCGCAACTGCGGGAGATATCGGCGACGGAGGGGCGGGCGGAAGTACGTTGTGAATTCTGTCGAAAGAGTTATCTCTTTTCCGCGGTCGAATTGCGGCAACTGATTGATACCATCAACGCCGGTGACTCCGCTTGACGGTAAAGAAGATTTCCCGGCATTGGCCAAGAACCTGACGTTAATTTTCCACAGGAAATTCCATGGGTATCGCTGCCGATATTGCCATCATTGTCGTCGCCGCCCTGATTGGTGGCCTGATCGCCCAGCGTCTGAAACAACCTCTCATTCTTGGCTATGTCCTGGCCGGGATCGTCATCGGGCCGCATACTGGCGGCATCACCATCCACGAAGTTCGTGACATCGAATTTCTTGCTGAAATCGGCGTCGCCCTGTTGCTTTTTGCTTTGGGATTGGAATTTTCCTTCCGCTCGCTGCAACCGGTACGCGCCATCGCCCTGATCGGCACGCCGATTCAGATGGTCTTGACCATCGTTTTTGGCTACGGCGTTGGCCGCTGGCTCGGTTACAGCCCGGTCGATTCTTTATGGCTTGGCTCGCTCNNACCATGGTCATTCTGAAGACGCTGATGGCGCGCGGCCTGATGGGCACGCTTTCCAGCCGCGTCATGATCGGCATGTTGATCGTCCAGGATCTGGCCGTTGTGCCGCTGATGATTATCCTGCCGCAAATCAGCAATCCCAAAGCCGGGCTGCCGCTGCTCGCCTGGGCGGCGCTGAAGGCCCTGGCGTTTCTCGCGCTGATGATCGTCGTCGGCGTGCGGGTAATCCCCGGTCTCTTGGTCTATATCAGCCGTTGGAATTCGCGGGAGCTGTTTCTGCTGTCGGTCACCGCCATCGGCCTGGGTGTTGGTTATGCCACGTACTTATTTGGCCTGTCTTTCGCCTTTGGCGCTTTCGTCGCCGGCATGGTCCTCAGCGAATCCAATTACAGCCATCAGGCGCTGTCTGACATCGTGCCCTTGCGCGATATTTTTGGGCTACTTTTTTTTGTTACCGTCGGTATGCTGTTCGATCCGGTCTTTCTCTGGCGGTATCTCGGCGAAATTCTTTTGCTCGTCGCCCTCATTCTGATCGGCAAGGGCCTGATTTTCGCCATGGTGGTGCGGTTTTTCGGCTACCGCAATGTCATCCCGCTGGCCGTCGGTTTGGGCCTGTCGCAGGTCGGTGAATTCTCTTTTGTTTTGGCTGGCGTCGGGTTGAGCACCCATTCGGTCAGCCACGATATCTATAGCTTGACCCTCAACACCGCCATCTTTACGATGCTGCTGACGCCGCCGTTGTCGGCCCTGACCACGCCGCTCTACGCGTTGAGGAAAAAATGGTTCCACCATGAGCCATTGCACACCATCAACATTCCCGATACCGGGCTGCGCGACCATGTTGTCATCGCCGGTGGTGGCCAGACCGGCAAGTATGTCGCGCAGGTCCTTCTGGCTCGCAACGTGCCGGTGGTGGTTATCGAACTGAACAACCAACAGATAGTCGAAATACAGAAAACCGGTATCCCGTTGGTCTTTGGCGACGCTGGCAAACATTTGGTACTTGAGGCGGCGGATATCGAACGCGCCAGGCTGCTCATCATCACCGTGCCGGGCCTGATTACCGTCAAGGAAATCGTTGAGCAGGCGCTCCTTCTCAACCCTCGTCTGCGTATAGTGGCGCGATCCGGCGGTTTGGAGCAGATGCGTCTCTTGCATGAGATAGGTGTCGATCACCTGGTACAGCCGGAGTTCGAGACTGGGTTGGAGATCACCCGCCAGGCGCTTCTCGCTCTCGGTGTTGACAACGCCGAAGTCAGTCGTCAAACCGACCAGGTGCGTAAGGAACTCTATGCGCCGCTGTATGCGGCGGAAGATAGCAAACAGGGGAGTGGAAGAGGTGAAAGGGGGACTGGCTGAATGCCGTCGAGGGAGTCAGGAGGAAAAAACGAAATAGAAATGGAATTAAACATTTTCTGAACGTTTGTTTGAAGAGCCGTTGGCGCAAGGGCAAGCTGGGCATTCGCCCGCTTCATTCTTTTTCGATCTTTTTCAGCTCTTCGATGAAAAACTGACGAGCGGTCACCGTCCTGCCATCGGCAAACCGTATGTGGTATTCCTTGCCTGTAAGCGATGATTCTGACGCGATATTTTTTATAAAAAGTTCGGCTGTCCCGGCATATTTTTTTCCTCTTTTATACTTTGTCCTCAAGTGTTCAGCCGCTTTCCCATTGCCGTACTCCCTGCCGTTGCGGATAAATTTGGTGCTCTCCGGCGCTTTTTCGACCGAATTGATAAGCTGTTCGATCTTTGCCTCTTCAGTCATTTGCCCGTGCGCGCTGATCCCGGAACAAAGAAACAGCGCTGTCAATACGACGAGAACAATTTTATGCATCGGTTTTTCTCCTCTGTTTTCTTATCGGCGCGGCAATCCCGGTTGCGGCCGCTTTGAAAAGAAGGAAGGTTTGCCCACCAGTGTTCAGGCTGGGTGAGGCCGGGAACCAATTGTTGTCCCATAAGAGGCGTGAGCAGGTTGACACCGCCATCTTTATCCGCCAGCCTGGCAATCATGCGGATGGATTCGTCCCAGGGGTGCAGGGCGAGATCAAAAACTCCCCAGTGCACGGGAACCAGCGCTTTGGCCCGGACATCGTGGTAGGCCCGGATCACCTCGTCCGGAAACAAATGTGTTTTCGGCCATCCCGGATTCCAGGCGTCAATTTCAATAAACGCCAGGTCAAAGGGGCCATGTTGATCGCCAATGGCGCGGAAATGCCCGCTGTAGCCGGTATCACCGCTGATAAAGATCCGCTTCCGGCTCCCCTTCAAAACATAGCTGGCCCACAGGCTGCTGTCGCGTGTGGCATAGGTGCGCCCAGAGAAGTGAAGGGCGCGTTCCGCGATAATGCGGATACCGTCTTTGCTGAATTCGTCACCCCAGCCCAGTTCGCGGATTTTTTCCGGGGAAATGCCCCATTTGACAAGGTGAGCGCCGACACCCAGTGGCACGATGAAAAATGTTTTTTTGTCTTTCAGATGGCGTATGGTGGCGTATTCCAGGTGGTCATAATGGTCATGCGTAATCAGCACATAGTCGGGAAGCGGCAGTTCTCGGCGCTCGAGCGGCGGCGGAGCGAAGCGCCTCACAGCAAAGGGTATGGGCGCGGCATTGCCGATAACCGGGTCAACCAGCAAGCGTTTGCCTTCCAGGTCGATGATGAGGGAGGAATGCCCCAGCCAGTACGCCGTCAATTCCTCCGGGTTTTCCGCAAAGGCATCTTTGCCGAGCCTGACCATAGGAAAAGGATAGTCAGGAGCGTTGGGATTGGGGAGAAAAAAACGAAGCCTGCCGGTATGGCCGCCGCCGCGCACGCGGTCGGGGTAATACGGCGTCTCCTCTTGATTACGGAACTTCCCATCGGCAAAATAGGGCAGATATCTATAGGCTGAAACGTCTTCCGGCGTCTGTCCAAATTCGCGCGGCGCACATCCAGCCAACAGAAGCACGGTAGCCAGCGGGATAGCAGCGGCGGCAGCGACGAACTTTTTGTATCTTTGCATGTACTCTTCCTAAACGCTGGGGTTCCACTTGGTTCCATCCCCCACGCACGGTTCTTGAAGTTGGGACGGCGTCTGTCTTTGTGGAGCAGCGCCTCCAGCGTCCCTTCTGCTTTGGCTTCTTGATAGCGATAGAACGTATCGCGTGACACGCCCATGATTTTGCAGGCGCGCGAGATGTTGCCCAGTTTTTCAGCCAGATTCCCTGCACCTGCTACAAATTACTTTACTTGCCTTTCTTTGCCAGGAGCGCCTTCAGGCTCTTGTCGAAATCGCTTTCAAACAGGCGATCCTGGACAATGCGGTATTTCTCAAACTCACTTTCGGCGTGGCACTTCGCCATTTCCATGCTGACCTTGCCGCTGTCGTGCAGAATTTCCAACTCGGTGAACTCCACAAAACTATCCAGCCGCTTGGCCCAGTCTTCCATGGTCATGGGGATTTTGCGCAGCGCCCGCGCCTCGGCCAGTTCCAGCCAGGCGTTGACAATGCGGCCAAGAGAATCCAGTTCGTCTTTTGCCAGATAATTTTTGGCGATACCCACGTCTGTTTTGACGATTTTCCCGTCCGGGGCGCGTTCCCAACTGGTCAGGCCCATGTGATCCTTGTCGCTGTCGGCACGTTCTATAATCAGTTCGGCGGCGGTGTGGCCATGAATGGCAAAGTGCAGCTTGTTCTGTACGGTGGCGAAAAAAGCGCGGGTGGTCGGCGCGTCCTTGTTATAATCCACGCTCGTGGCGTAAATATCGGTGATTTTTTGGTAAAACTTGCGCTCACTGAGGCGGATTTCCCGGATTTCTTCCAGCAGCCGCTCAAAATAGTCTTCACCGAGAAATGCGCCGTTTTCCAGACGCTTTCTGTCCAGCACATAGCCCTTGATAGCGAATTCCCGCAAAACCTGCGTGGCCCACTGGCGGAATTGCGTGGCCCGCACCGAGTTGACCCGGTAGCCCACGGAAATAATCGCGTCCAGATTGTAAAAATCCACTTGCCGGGAAACGCTTCTGCCGCCTTCGTTTTGAACTATCCGGAATTTCCGGATAGTTCGATCTTGCTGTAATTCTTCACTTTCATAAATGGTATGTAAATGCTCGCTCACCGTTTTGACTGAGACGGCAAAAAGCTCGGCCATCAGCTTTTGCGAAAGCCAGACAGTTTCACCCTCATACCGGGCTTCTATGCTCTGTTCGCCAGCCTGCCCGGTGAAGATCAGGAATTCCGCCGTGCTGTTGCGGATCAGACGCACAACGCCTTTTTCGTCTTTTTTACGGTTCACAGGGTAATCGTCCCATATTGAGTAGCATTTGAAAGCAGAGCCTAAGCCGCCAGTTCAAGTTTCATTGCCGGGGTGATGCCGCCGATGCCCATGTTGGGACGCTCATTGTTATAACGCCAAAGCCACTTGGTGGCAAAATCCTGTATTTATTCGGCTCCTCGTCGTTTGGTGTGGATTTGCTGTATATAGGTATCAAATCCACAGCAAACGACGGGAGGAGTTATGAACGGGAATGATATCATAGCCTTAGGTCTTGGGTTGCAAGCGCCCTGGGAAATCGCAGGCCAGTTGCTGGACACGGAGAAGAATCCCCATGAATTGCTGTTAACCCTTCAAGCCAGGCGAGGGGCCTTGTACCCTTGCCCGGTATGCGGGGCCTCCTGCCAGGCTCATGATTTCAAAGAGATGACCTGGCGGCATCTCAACTTCTTTCAGCATCACTGTTATGTCACGGCTTCTGTTCCCCGTGTGCGTTGTCCCGAACATGGAGTAAAGCGGATACAGGTGCCCTGGGCACGGAAGGGGAGCAGGTTCACCCTGCTGTTTGAACAGGCGGCCATGCTGCTGGTCCGGGAAATGCCGGTGCTGACCACGGCCCGGATCCTGGAGATGAAGGATAAGAGACTGTGGCGCATCGTGTTCCATTATGTGCGGGCCTCCGTGTCCAGACTGGACCTCAGTGCCTTGAGGGCCTTTGCCGTTGACGAAACCAAATCGAGGAAAGGACACCGGTATGTCACGGTGTTCCTTGATCTTGACCGCAAAGAGAAACCGCTTGTCTTTGCTGTTTGCGGCAAGGGCAGGGAGACCCTGGCGGCGTTCAGGCGGCACCTGGCCTCCCATGGCGGTTACGCCGGGAGAATAGTTGAGGTGGTTTCTGACATGTCCGGCGCCTTCATTTCAGGAATCAAGGCGCATTTTGCCAACAGTACGCATACCGTGGACTGGTTTCATGTGGTGCAACTGTTTACCAGGGCTGTGGATGAAGTCCGCCGGGCCGAGTCAAAACGGGTCACCCTGCCGAAGGCCAGCCGCTGGGCCATATTGAAGAAGGCCGAGGGGCGGTTCACTTCAAGGCAGCCTGATGCCCTGTCCGAATTGGTCAGCATGGACCTGCACACCGCCAATGCCTGGAGGATCAAGGAGCTGCTCCGCTGGGTACGCCGGGCGGAAACCATGAGAGCGGCCAGATGGCGGCTGACCTGGTTTGCCAATATGGCCTGGTCACTGGTTGCCGGCAAAGACCTGCTCAAGCCTGTTGGCAAGGCCTTACGCACCATCGAAAAACACCGTGACGCCATCCTGGCACGATGGGATTCAGGTCACAATAACGCCAGAACAGAGGCACTCAATGGCATCTTCCAGGCCGCTAAACGCAGGGCCAGGGGCTACAGGAATGACCAGACCTTCATCAACATCATCTACCTCCTGGCTGCCCCGATTCAGAATACCATCAAATCCACTTGAAATGACGAAGAGCCGGCTTTTTCTCCCGGCCCGTTTGAACAGGGACTCGACCTCGGCATTGCTTTTCAGACGGGTGACAAAGAAGATGGATTGGGTGCTCAGGTCGTTGTACCAGCGGTAATCGGTGAAGCCACGATCCA
>DOMU01000137.1 GCA_003509305.1 Desulfobulbaceae bacterium
GGCCAGGCGGGCGGAGTCTTTGTCGCGGGTGGTGGTGGCCACCGATGACGAACGCATCGCCAGCGCGGTGCGTGACTTTGGCGGCGAGGCGGTGATGACCGGAACGCGGCACCTTTCCGGTTCCGACCGCCTGGCCGAAGCCGCCAATATCCTCGGCCTTGCGGCTGATGACATCGTCGTCAATATCCAGGGCGATCAGCCGTCANNCCCCTTTGCTCGACGACCCGACACTGCCGATGGCCACCCTGATCTATAAAATTATCCGCCCGGAAGAAATCGCCGACCCCAACCATGTCAAGCCGGTTTTCGACCGGCGGGGCCGGGCGCTGTATTTTTCGAGGGCGGCGATTCCTTTTGTCCGCCCCGGCCATGACGCCGATGTCGCGCCGGACTATTACAAACACCTGGGCTTTTACGCCTACCGCAAGGATTTCCTCGATATTTTCGTCACCCTGCCGGAGGGCGCATGGGAACGTCTGGAAAAGCTTGAGCAACTCCGTGCCCTGGAGCATGGCTACCCGATTCAGGTGGTTCTGACCGAATACGATTCTATCGAGATTGATACCCTGGAAGAGATCCGCCGCGTTGAGGCTCAGCTTCAGATGGAAAATTTTATGAGCAATTCCAGTGTAAGCAAATCATGACTGTTGATGAACTGGCTCAGACCCTGCGCCTGAAGGCAACCGGGAACGCGCGCGTGGTGATTTTTGGCGGTGGTACCGGGCTGTCTAATATTATTGGTGGCGACAGCCGGGCCGCCAATTGGGCCGAGCAGCCTTTCCATGGCCTGAAAGAAGTCTTTTCCCATATTACCTCGGTGGTTTGCATCACCGACGACGGCGGCTCGACCGGTGAGCTGCTGAAAGACCTGCCGTTGCCGGCGATTGGCGATGTCCGTCACGTTATGCTTTCATCGGTCAGGTTAGATGCGCTGCAACAGATATATCAGGCAACCTATTCCGAGGCGCGGGCCATTACCGTCGCCCTGTCGCGGCTCTTCAACCTGCGTTTTGCCCAGCCGCCCGGTGGGCCAAATGATCTGGTGGCGCAATCGGGGGCCGATATGCGGGCGCTGCCGGAGCCTTTGCGGCGGTACCTGCTCGGACTGCTCGGCCATCTGTTCAGCGACGCCCGCCTTTATCCGGTATTGAACCGTCCGCATTGTCTCGGCAATCTTTTGCTCGTCGCCGCCATCTATCGGCAGTTACCCAGTTGTGGCTGGGACTGTCCGGAGGAGTCACTGTGGGAAGCGCTTCTCGTTGGCCTCTGGGAAATTGCTGAACGCATCGGCGCCGAACGCGGTTGCGTCTATCCCTGTACCCCGACCCCGGCGCTCTTGCGGGTACGCTATGCCAACGGCATCGAAATCACGGGAGAAGATAAATCGAGCACCGCCCGGCGCGGCTTTCCCATCGAGCGGGTGTTCGTCGATTTTTGCGGCCATCCTTATGTCTATCCGCAGGTGTATCAGGCCATTGCCGAGGCCGACATTATCCTTTTGGCGCCAGGCAGCCTGTACAGCTCGATAATTCCGGTGTTCCAGGTGCCGGGCCTGGCCCAGGCGGTGCGTGATAACCGCCGGGCGCGGAAAATTTTTGTCGCCAACCTTTGGGTACAAGCCGGGGAAACCGACTTGAGTCTGGCTGATCCAGAACGGAAATTTTATGTCTCCGACATGATCCGCGCCTACGAGCGCAACATCGACGGTGGTACCAAAGACCTCTTTCACGAGGTGCTTTGCCTGTCGCTTCAGGCCGTGCCGGCCTCGGTGCTGCAACGCTATGCCGTCGAGGACAAGGTACCGATTTTTCTCGATAAGGATGTCGTCCGCGCCCAGGGTTATATGCCGGTCGAGCGCGATATTCACTCGCGGCGCCTCCTGCGCGAGCGCGGTATGATTCAGCATGACCCGCTGAACCTGGCCGAGGCGGTGCGAGACCTCTACATCGAACGGGATTCGTTTACCGCAGCGGAAGCGGCCAGCCAGCCGCATGACCGGTTACAGACAGGCGCCGCCAGGCCGGCGGCGGGGAAAAGCCGGTATCTGTCACTCCCATGCCGTAAGTACCAGCGAATGGCCGAAATAGTCGCCGCCTGGAAGTATCAGGGATGCGGCGAGGCGAGGGGTAAAGGGCAAAACCGCCTGCGCGCCGCCTTAACCGATATTTTGTGGAAACATTATGATATTGCCCCGGCGCATCTGATGGCAATTTCCGGCATTGTCGCCCATGAGGCCGAGGCCTGGCCGCGTGACCAGCGCTATGACAACATTTTTTCCTTTTACCAGCCAGAAGATGGCCACATTCATATTCGCCGCGAGCAGCTCGATATCCCGGCGCGGCTGGAGCTGGCCATGCTGATTGCCATCGGCGAGTCACTGCTTGGCAATTATGCCGCGAAAAAACGCATGGAAAATATTCTTTGCGACGGCCAGACGGTGGGCAAGCGGTATCATCTGCTCTTGACTCCCGAAAAGGATAGGCATTGTTATTTTTCAGGCGGCGAGCTGGACAACTATCTGCGGCTGGCGCGTATGGTTCCCATTGAGACGGGCCGAAGTTACAGCCGGTTGCTCAACGGCAACGAGGGATTTACACCGCCGGGCCTATTGATTGGCCTGACTTATTCGTGGTATCTTGAAAACCGGCTGGCCAGTGATATCGAATACAAAATGTCGGCGTTGCGGACACCAAACACAAATCTGATTCCGTCACACCAGCAGGTCATCAAGCGCCGTAGCCAGTTGGTGGAGTTTTTCCGCGAAGTGGTTTTCGCCGGTTGTCAGAGCCGTCAGATTCAGGCCAGGCCGCCGTTGACGGAAATGACCTGACCGGTGATGTAGGAAGCGTCATCTGAAAGCAGGAAAGCCACGACCTTTGCCACCTCTTCCGCCTTGCCGACTCTCGCCATCGGGATCAGACGGCGGATTTCCTCTTTCGGTGCGGTGGCGATCATCTCGGTTTCGATCAGCCCCGGCGCGACGACGTTGACGCGGAT
>DOMU01000001.1 GCA_003509305.1 Desulfobulbaceae bacterium
CGCCGGTGCCGGTGCCGCCACCCAGACCGGCGGCGATGAACAGCATATCGCAGCCCTGAAGTACCTCCTTGATCTCCTCAATCGATTCCTCGGCGGCTTTGGCGCCCAGGTCCGGATTCATACCGACACCTTTGCCCTTGGCCAGCGTCGGCCCCAGTTGCAGGGTGGTTTTCGCCTTAGCGGCGCGCAGGTCTTTCAAATCGGTATTGGCGGCGATCAGCTCAACGCCCAAAAGTTCATTTTCAGCCATGGAATTGACGGAAAAGCAGCCGCGCCCACCCACGCCGATCACTTTGATTATCGCGCCGACGCACTCATCTTCCAGCCCTGCTTCGCGAAACATCATATTTTCCCCCTTACCATCCAGCCCCAAAAATTATTTTCCACGCATAGCCTGACTGTATCACAGATGCCTGCCATGCGAAATATATCCGTCATTTGCCCAAAAACTTTTTGCCAATCCAGCCGGCGACTTTCGCCCCCCAGCCTTCCCCTTCCCAATCGCCGCCGTACTCGCCGATGGTCTTCTGGGCATAACGGATCAGCCCGGCGGCGGTGGCGAAACGGGCGCCACTGATTTTCCCGGCGTCCCGGCCTTCGAAACCCTCTGGATAACCGCGACGCACCCGCAGACCGAAAATCGTTTCAGCCAAAGGCGTCAGCGCGTCCAACTCGGCGGCGCCGCCGGTAAGCACGACACCTGATTTGATCTTGCCTTTTACTCCGACTTTGACCAAATCGTCGTTGATGACCTGAAACAGCTCCCGCATCCGCTCTTCCAGCATCCTGGCCATGACCGAGCGCGGTACCTTGCCGCCATCTTCATCGCCCGGAGTGGGAATAACGATGTATTCGTTATCTTTGAAAATCGCCGGGTCGGCGGCACCGAATTTATCCTTCAATTCCTCGGCGGCGCTCATCGACGTATGCCATCCCTCGGCCAGCATCTCGGTCAGATCATGGCCGCCATAGGCAATTTCCCGGATATGCTGGAGGGTGTGGTTGTGATAGACGGCAACGCCGGTGGTGCCACCGCCGATATCAATCAGGACAACTCCCATTTCCCGCTCCTCGTATTTCAGCACCGCTTCAGCCGAGGCGATGGATTCAAGCACCACGTTTTCAAGAGGCACATCCAGCCCGGCCTTCTGGCAGCAGGTGATCAGGTTGTTCAGGTCGCCGATCGCCGCCGTCACCAGGTACATACTGGCCGACAGGCGCACGCCGGACATGCCGCGTGGATCCTTGATACCGCCAAGATCGTCGACCGAATACTCCTGCACTTCGGAAAAGATCAGCGTGTGGTCATTCGGCAGCCTGGTTATCCTGGCAAAATCTTTAATCTCTTCCATGTGCCGCTCACCAATCACCTTGCCATGGAGCAGGATGATCGCCGGACTGACAGAGCCGCGGATATGGCTGCCGGAAATTGAAATATAGACCGGACAGCCCGACTCGCGGACGTTCCTGCCGGCGGGGTCTTCGGCTTCGCTGATGGCTTTGTTGATATAATTTGCCGTTTCCTCGATGCTGACCACCACACCTTTGCGGATTCCCCTGGAAGCGACGAAACCGGTGCCGATGATTTCGATCAGATCGTTTTTTACTTCGGCGATGACGCAGCACACCTTGGTGGTGCCGACATCGACACCGACGATGATCTCACTCGCCTGATCAATCTCGCCAGCCGGTTCACTGGATAAATCCTCAATTGACATGTCATCCCGCGCGTTTATCGGCTGCAATTCAAAATTGTTATCCTGCATGGCCGTCACCCCACTGCTTTTCCTTCTTGATTTTCCTGATGAGCCGTATGTGCTCATCGTCATTGTAGTTCAACTCAATGGCAACGATGTCCTCGATTTTCACATTCTTCATGTCACCGTACAATTTTTCCAGGGCATCGGCCAGGTAGTGGAATTGCTTTTCGGTATCCTTGCCAAGAAAAATCGGGAACGGATAATCGACAAGAAAAAGAACCAGTTTTCCCTCCGGTGTCACGAGAATTTCCGAAATCGTTGGCGTCGTCAGGTACAAATTTTTCTGCCGGGCATCTTTCGTCACGCGCGCCGCCTTTTTCAACAAGCCCATGATTGTGGCCAGCGCCTCGCGCCTGTTTTTCTCATCGGGCAGAAAATCCAGACCGGAAATTACCGGATAATCGGCATCCTGACCGACCTTCATCGGTAAGAAACCATCGCCATGGGCGTCGGCGTACCACAACTCCGGAGCGTCCTGGCCGTTGCGGTTAACGAGCGCCATCGGCTCGTTTTCGGTGATGGTGATGTCAACAGCCATATCAAGCCAGTCACGGCCCACCGTGACCTGACTGATCCAAGGATCAGTATGGAGACGCCGGACGATTTCGGCCTCATCAATGGTCAGCATCGACGAATGATTTTCGACGATGCCAGCCAGATCTTTGATCCGTTTGATTTCAACAACGTGGGCACCATGGATGCGCAAGGAGCTGACCTGCACCCAAGAAAGAGAGGTCAGAAAATTCCAGAAGTAACGTGGTCCGGTAAGCCATATCGCCGCCACCAGGGCCACGATCACCAGGCCAGTGCCAAGAATTTTGCCCCCTTGCATACGGCGCGGCGCCGCTCCAGCGGCCAAACCCGACCGACCCAAACGGCGGCGCGTTTTTCCCCGGCGGGGGAA
>DOMU01000093.1 GCA_003509305.1 Desulfobulbaceae bacterium
GTGCGGGCAGTGGGAAAACAGATCGGCTTTGGCCATTTTTTTTAGCAGCGCGCGGATTTCTTCCTCGCTCATTTCGCGCCCGGATTTAACCGCCGCTTTGCAGACCATGGCAGCGAGAATATCTTCGAGAAGACGGGCGTGGTCGCCCTTGTCGTCGCTGAACTGCCGCAACAGTTCGATAAACAAGGCCGCCGGATCGCTCGCTGCCGAGAACGCCGGCACCGTCTTGATGATATGGGTGGCGCCGCCGAATTCCTCGATCTCAAAACCCAGCCGCGTAAATTCCTCGCGCCGCTGTTCGAGCACCTGACCCTGACGCGGTGAAAGCTCAAGTGAGACCGGAAACAGCAGGCGCTGTCCAGCCAGTTGCCGCGCCTGATAGCTGGCCAGAAGCTCTTCGTAAAGCAGCCGCTCATGCGCCGCGTGCTGGTCGATGATGACCAGGCCATCCTGGTTTTCGCAGATGATATAGAGGTTTGCCGCCTGGCCGATCAGCCGTAGGCCAGCCATATCGTCGCTGGCTGTAAACACCTTGGTGGGCGCCGGAGGCGATGGCGCTGTCGGTGGTGTTGGCCTGGCTGGAAAGACTGGGCCATAGTCGCCTCCCGTCCCCCGTTTTCTGTCTCCTGTTTCCTGTCTTGACGGCGGTATTGGTGGCAAAGGCGAGCCATAGCCGGTCGGGCTGGCCGGTTCAGCGGTAGCGGGTGCTTCATCCGCCGCTTCGCTCGGCCAACGCTGGGTCAGACCCGGTGGAGCCTCTTGCGGCATTGGTTCAACCTCTGGACGCAGGGCCGGGCTGAAAATTTTTTCCTGATAGTTACGCTGCTCCATCCGCATGGCGTGGCGCACCGCCAGGACAATGAAGGCGTGCACCTCTTGGCCGTAGCGGAAGCGCACCTCATGTTTGGCGGGATGGACATTGACATCGACATCGCCGGGCGGAAGCGTCAAATGCAGGACCCCGGCGGCGAAACGTCCTTTCATGAGAAAACCGGTCATACCTTCGGCAACGGCGTGGCTGAACAGCCGGTCGCGCACGGCGCGGCCATTGACAAAAAGCCGCAGCATCGCGCCGGAGGACGCTCCCTGTTCCGGCGGCAGCAGCAGACCATGAATGGCCAGATTTTCGTTGTTATGGTTCACGGCGATGAAGGCTGGGGCGCTTTTCAGGAGGGCGCGCAGGCGATCCTCGAGTGTTTGCCCTGGCGGCAGGACGAAAACTTCCCGGCCATCGACGCGTAAGGCAAAACCGGCCTGGGTATGGGACAGGGCGTAGGTGCGGACGATTTCCTCGATATGATGCAGCTCGGTGCGGGCCGAACGTAAAAATTTACGCCGCGCCGGCGTGTTACCAAAGAGGGCGCGCGCTTCCATGACCGTGCCTTGGGCGCAACCGGCGGCGTGGACAGAGGTCAGTTTACCGTATTCCATCACCGCCTTGGTGCCCAGCTCGGCGTTTTCCCGGCGTGAGACGATGGTAAAGCGCGACACCGCGGCAATCGACGGAATCGCCTCGCCGCGAAAACCCAGGGTGGTGATATTGCCGAGATCGGCGGCTTCATGGATTTTCGAGGTGCCATGCCGTTCGAGAGAGAGCAGCACGTCATCCTCATCCATGCCGTAACCGTTGTCGATAACACGCAAAAGTCTGGTGCCGCCGCCTTCGGCTTCGACCTCAAGGCGCGTTGCCCCGGCGTCGAGGCTGTTTTCGAGCAACTCTTTAATCACTGAAGCCGGGCGTTCGATCACTTCACCGGCGGCGATCTGATTGGCCAGATGTTCGGGCAGGATATGAATTTGCGGCATGGTTTTCCCGCTGATGGATCAGGCCGCTACGCCGTTCCACGGATCAATAAAGGTAGGGATGGGGCGCAATAGCTCGGAAATGACATTGATTTTTCGCACCTCCGTTTCCATGCTACGCCCATTTCGTAGTCGTTCAGGCCCGTCAGGCGCGGCGCACTTGATCAGGAACGTCGCCTCCTGTCAACATGGCTATGATTGCACCCTTGGATAGTATTGAATGAATGCCAATTATTGTAGTTGTCCGCACGGGACGATGCAAGCACGTTTGCTTCCGCCTGTCCGGCGGTATTCTATTTTCAATTAAAATCAAAGGTTATCCTGGGTAATGGAAATTGCGGCGGGAAACCGGGGCGGCGTTGAAAAATTCTCAAAAAATACGGTTCTCCGGAAACGGGTCGCCCGGATGCGGCAACGCTCGACGGCAAGCGATAGCCGCCCGCCGTCCATGCCACTTGACGGAATCGCCGTGAAATGGTAGCAAAACCAACTCTTTTATCGCCGGTCTTCGTTCCCGTTTCCCACACGCGTGCTATGAAGTTGCTGAATCGCTATATTCTCGGCCAGTATATCCGCCAGTTCCTTACTGTCGCCATTGCCTTGGTCGCTTTGTATTTGCTGGTCGATTTCATCGAAAAATTCGACAAGTTCACGCAGGCTGGCAAATCGCTGTTGTTGGCGCTCGAATATTTTTCCCTGAATATTCCCTTTGTTGTCGATCAACTGGGGCCGGTCTTGATTCTGCTTTCCGGTGTTATCAGTCTCGGTCTCCTCCATCGTAACAACGAGCTGCGTGCCCTGAAGGCGGCTGGCATTCCGTTAAAAATGATTGTCCGGCCACTCTTGTGGGGCGGCATCGGCTGCACGCTCTTGGCGCTCATCGCCGCTCAGTGGCTGTTGCCGTATACAATTTCCGCGACCAACTCGATCTGGTACGAGCAGGTGCAGGGCAAAGTGCCGCTTGGTATTTTTCGCAATGGCCGCTATTATTTCAAAGGCAAGGAAGGATTTTATTCCTTCGAGTGGCCGAACCCGCAAGTCTACGCCTTCAAACACTTTTCCTACTCGCGCTGGAACGAGTCGTTTAGCGTTGGTTCATTGATTGTCGCCAAATGGGCGGCTTGGGACGATGCCAATAAACGCTGGGAGTTCAGGGAGGCGCAGATTCAGCAGGAAGAGGGCGCCGGCTACAAAATTATGAACATACCAATCTGGCAAACGCGATTGCCGGAATCACCCAGTGATTTTCTCATTCCGGAAAACGAATCGGCGGAGCTGTCCCTGACTGGTCTCTATCGGGAAATCTGGCACAAGGAATCGCACGAGCAGCGCAACAGGGCCTGGGCCGATTTCCTCGGCCGGATTTCTTATCTTTTGTTGGGAATGCCGCTTTTGCTTCTTGGCCTGCCGGTGCTGTTGCTTGCCTGTGAACGCTGGGGCCGTGACCTTTCCGTCGCCATCCCGACCAGTTGCGGCCTGGCCTTTGTCGCCTGGGGCGCCTGGGGAGCGATGCAGTCGATGGCCGGGGCCGGTTATCTGAATCCCATCGTTGCCGCCTGTGGTGTCCATGTTGTCTTCGCCGCTTTGGGTATCTGGCTGTTGCGCCGCGAGGACCAATGAAAAAAAACAAGCGCGCCGCTATCGTTGGCGTGCCGCCGCTTGCGGTTGTGAGGCAGTTGGAGGCGGAAGGGGCGGAAGTTGTCGACCTCGATATGCCGATGGCGGGTGTATCACTGGAGCGGGCCGCCGATTGCCTGCCAAAGGTCTACTGTGCCATTCTGCGTACGGTGGTGGCAAATGCCGTCAGTATGCAGCCTGGGCGGATTTTCATTGACGTTGGCCGTGGCAAATGCGACGGCGCCGTCCATGTGGCGACGATTTTGCGGCATATCTTACCTGAAGTTGAAGTGATTGCCGTCGAGAATCACGACCGTGAGCCGTTTGGCACGCCGCGCTGTGTAACGAAAATGCCGTTGGCCGACAAGATGCAAGCGATTACGAAAAGCGTCACAACCAGCGCGGCCCATCCGTTGTTTGCCACCTGCCGCGCCACCGCCGGTTTCTGGGGCGTGCCGCCGCGGGATTTCTCGCTGCTCGAATTTTTTCCTGATACCACCCATGTCTTTGGCTGGGCGCGTTGCATGGAGAATAAAACGCCGGACAACAGCCAACTGGAGGAATTCTTCGACCCAGAAATTCCCACGGTTTTCTTCACTCAGTCTTTCTGCGCCAAATCGGCTTTGGCCCGGTATTTGGCAAGCCTCCATCCTTGCGCCCTGGCCGTCGATAGCGATGTTGCCGTCGGCAACAGTGGCCGGGCCAAGATTCAGGCATTTCTCGAATTGAACGGCGTGCGCTGATGTTGCTCGCGGATTTCGGCACTTCTTATGTCAAACTGTGGGATACGAGCGAGGACATGCCGCATCTCTTGGCCACCAAAGACGCCACTGGCCTGACTGCCGATATTGCCACCGGTCACAACAGTCAGCGGCGGGCTAAACGTTCGGTCAACGAACTGACGGCTTTGGCCAAAGGCGGCGGTGCGTTGATCGCTGACGATTCCTATACGCTGCTTGATTGCGGCAGCCGCGACATCAAATTCGTCCGTTTTGAGCGGGGCCGCCTGAAAGATATGGGCTGGAATACCGAATGTGGCGCCTCAATGGGCTTCACCATCGAGCTTCTCGCCCGTTACTACCACCTCGATTATCAAACGATGGCGGTGCCGCGCCAGGCTTTTGCCGTCACCTGTGGCGTCCTGGGCATGAGCCGCATCTTTGACGCCGTTATTGAGGGCGCGAGCGAAGCCGAGGCCGTGGCGCGCTTTGTCAAGGGGATTGCCCTGAACGCCTTCGCCTTTGCCGGCAGCCCGGAAAAAATCTATCTTTCCGGCGGCTTGTGCGACAATCCCCTGTTTGTTGGATCTTTTCCCTGCCAGGTCGCGCCGCTCGGGCGCTTCGTGCTGCTGGAGGGTTTGCGGGCGATGCTCGATGACGAGCATCAGCTCCGGATGCTGCGCCCCCTGCCGATACCGTAATAGGCGAGGCCATTTTCCTCACATCGCTCTGGATCGTAGAGGTTTCTGCCGTCGAAGATGACCAGGTCGTGCAGATGTTTTTTCAGCAGCGTGAAATCTGGCACACGGAAATTCTTCCACTCGGTGACAATCACCAGGGCGTCGGCGCCCTTCAGGGCCGCCTCCTTGGTGCCCATCAGCCGCAAATTGGGTCGGTCGCCGTACAGCCGCTCGGCCTCCTCCATCGCCTCCGGGTCGAAGGCCTGCACCGTCGCCCCGGCCTGCCACAGGCTTTCGAGCAGCACGCGGCTTGATGCCTCGCGCATATCATCGGTGTTGGGTTTGAAAGCCAGGCCCCAGACGGCAAAGGTCTTGCCGGCAACGCTGCTGCCGTAATGGCGCTTGATCAGCGTGAACAGTTTTTCCTTCTNNGGCGTTGACCGCTTCAACCGCCTGCAAGAGCCGCGCCTGGTAGCCGACTTCTTGAGCCGAGCGCTCCAAGGCTTTAACATCTTTCGGGAAACACGAGCCGCCGTAGCCACAGCCGGGGTAGATGAACTGGTAACCGATGCGCGGGTCGGAACCAATCCCCAGCCGCACCTGCTCGATATCGACACCCAAAAGCTCGGCCAAATTCGCCATCTCGTTGATAAAAGAGATTTTCGTCGCCAGCATACAGTTAGCGGCGTATTTGCTGAACTCGGCGCTGCGCGTATCCATCAGGATCATCTTGTCGTGGTTACGGCTGAACGGCGCGTATAACTCCTGCATCTTCCGCCGTACCGCGTCGCTGTCGCTGCCGACGATGATGCGGTCCGGGCGCATACAGTCGTCCAGGGCCGAGCCTTCTTTGAGAAATTCCGGGTTCGAGGCGACGTCAAAGGCAATGGCGGCGCCGCGCCCGGTCAGCACCTCGCTCATTTTTTCCCGTACCTTGTCGGCGGTGCCGACCGGCACCGTCGATTTATTGACAACGATCTTCGGCGCGTCCATGAAGCGGGCGATAGTTTCGGCCACGGCCAGCACGTGGCGCAGATCGGCGCTGCCGTCCTCACCTGGCGGTGTGCCGACGGCGATGAAGATGACCTCGGCATGGCCTACCCCGGTTTTGGCGTCGGTGGTGAAGGCGAGACGGCCTGCCGCTACGTTCTCCTTTACCATCCCCGCCAAACCTGGTTCAAAAATCGGGATAACGCCGTTTTTCAGACTGTCAATTTTTTTCACATCGACATCGACACAAGAGACCTCGTGGCCAAAATCGGCCATCACCGCCGCCTGCACCAGGCCGACATAACCAACTCCGAATACTGTCACACGCATGGCAACTCCAGAATAGCAATTTTCTTAAAAAAGGCGAACCAGATACTATAATTTCGCCTGTGAAAAGGTCTGATAAAAAATAAATTTATAAATAAAAACATTATGTTATCGTAAAAATCATCATGTCGTCGATTATTAGACTTGAATTTGATAGAAAATACCGATATAATACCTCAATTCTATCGGCCATATAAACAAATTGAAAATGTTGGCAGCGTTATTGGCCGATCAACCGGCAACAGGGCTAACCTGAAAATTTCATCCACACTATTTCGCCGTACCCTCCNNCCGCCCGCCTGCCGCCCGTCAACCCAAGGAGAACTGTCATGTCTCTTCTCGAAGGATTGCTGTGGCTGACTTTGAATGTCTACTATGAGGCCCGTTCCGAATCGCAGGTCGGGCAAATTGCCGTCGCCCACGTCACTCTCAACCGTGCTTTGAATCGCCATATTTCGGTGAAGAAGGTAGTCACCCAGTATGGCCAATTCAGCTGGTTTTCACCCGAGGAGTCTTTGTTCCCCGATGATCCGAAGGCATTTCTCGCCTGCTTTCATTCAGTTTATCTGGCTTTGGCCGGTAACGATATCACCGGTGGCGCCACCTACTACCACACCAAATATGTGACGCCGAACTGGGCTGGTGACTACCAGCATGTCGCCAACTACGGCGTTCATCGCTTTTACAAAGAGGAGAAGAGGAGAGGCGGCTGAGCCGCCCGTCCTCCGCGTATTCATTCAGGCGCGGGCGGCTTTTTTTAAGGCCTCGCGCATCTGAGCCAAGCGCTCATCGCTCAGTTTGACCGGCAGTTGAAAGCCAAGGCAGCGTTCGATATAGCCCGCCGATTGTGGCAAAGCGGCGGGATCGTAGATATAGCGCCGCTTGCCGTGCGCGGCGAGCGGCCAGCCGTCGCGGCTGACGGTCGAACCAGCCAGCAGTTGCTCCCAGCGCGGATAATAATGCCAGGTGTTGGCGCCAAAATAGGTGGCGGCGCAACCGGCATCGGCCAGGGTTTTGTTGACCCGCTGGCAGTGGTCGGCGCTGTCGAGGAAAAAGCAGAGGTGTGTGGCGCTGTCGCCAGTTTCATCAAGGATTTCCCGGAACCGGACGCCGGGCAGCGTCGTTGCCACCGCCTCTTTCAGCGCCGCTTTGTTTTTTTTCTGAGCGGCGATGATCACGGGATCGAGTTTGGCCAATTGCGCCAGGCCAATCGCTCCCTGAATCTCCATCATGCGGTAGTTGCTGCCGACAAAACGCCGCTTCTCGCCACCGCGCCCGCCAGGGTTCGGCACGTGGTCATGGCCATGATCGTGGTACTCCGACATGCTGCGCCACAGTTCGCCGTCATTGGTAATAATCATACCGCCTTCGCCGGTGGTCATGGTCTTGACCGAATCAAATGAAAAGGTGCCGCAGGCGCCAAAGGTGCCAAGGTGCCTGCCATGCAGGCGGCCACCCGCCGACTGCGCCGTGTCTTCAAGCACCGGAATGCCGTGTTTTTTCGCAATGGCGACGATCTCTTCGACGCGCGCCTGCGCCCCCAGCATATGCACCGGGATGATGCAGCGGGTGTTGGCGGTGATTTTCTTCTCGAGATCGCGCGGATCCATGTTCATCGTCGCATCGACTTCGGCAAAAACCGGAATGGCGCCGACTTCCAATATCGCCTCCCAGGTGGCGACGAAGGTGAAACCCTGGGTGATGACCTCATCACCGGGGCCGATACCAAGGGCGGCTAAAGCCACTTTCAGCGCCGCTGTGCCGGAGCTGACGGCCTGGGCAAAAGAGGCGTCACAGAAGGCGGCGAATTTCTCCTCAAAAGTCCGCACCTTGTAAACGCCCTGGCGTTCATTCGCGAACTCATAGCGAAATAAAACACCTGTCTTGAGAACATCCTGAATTTCCTTCTCTTCTTCCTTGCCAAACACTTCAAAGCCGGGCATATAGCTCTCCTTTTTTATAAAATTTTATGAATACGATCATTATTTCCATAGACAGATAGGTTTTGGCGCCTCCCAGATGCGGCTAGCCACCGGACCAAGGCCATAATAACTGCTTTTCGCCGCGTCGAGCAGCACCGTTTCATCACTGGCGGTATTGGACAGGGTTTCCGGCGAGCGCGACATAATGCTGGTCAACTGAATATCAGTTTCCGCGGGCATTTTCCCCTCTAGTGTTTGAAAGAACGCTGGCCTGTGTACATCATCGCCACCTGGGGTTGGGCCTCGTTGCAGGCGACGATGGTCTCGAAGTCGCGCAACGAACCGCCAGCCTGCAAAATGGCGCTGATCCCCTGGCGGATGCCGATATCGGCGCCGTCACGAAAAGGGAAAAAGGCGTCGGAAATCATGACGCTGCCGGGCAGGCCGGCGCGGTCGGTTCGTGTCTTGGCGTCGATTTCCTCCTTTGCCGACGGTTTATACTTGCCTTCGGCGATTGCCAGTTCCAGATCGGCGTAACCAAGGCCATAGCGGTCAAAAGAGAGCAAATCGGCGTACTTGATATAGGCTTTGTGGACGGCGATTTCGGCGACACCGACCCGGTCCTGTTCGCCGGTGCCAATGCCGACCGTGCAGCCGTCTTTGACGTAAAGCACCGAATTGGAGGTGACGCCGTGTTCAACGGCCCAGCCAAAAATCATATCGGCGATTTCGCTGTCGTTCGGTTCACGTTGGCAGACATAATTCTGGCCCTGCCAGGTAGCGGTGGCTGGTTTCAGGTCGGCGGCGGAACGGATGGCGTTGATTGCCGACTGCTGAACGATGATGCCACCGTCGATCAGGCTTTTGAAATCGACGAAGCGATAACTTTCGTATTCGGCCAGCCGGTCGATGCGGCTGATACGGAGAATACGCAGGTTTTTCGCCTTTTGCAGAATGGCCAGGCTGCCTTCCTCATAGTCCGGGGCGCAAACCACTTCCAGATAATTTGCCGCCAGCAAGTGAGCGGTATCCGGGTCGCAGGAGTGGTTCAGAACCACGGCGCCACCAAAGGCGGCGATGCGGTCACAGCGCAGGGCGCGATGGAATGCGTCGGCCAGGCTTGCGCCATAAGCGGCGCCGCAGGGATTGTTATGTTTCAAGATCACCGCTGCCGGTCTGTCCATCAGATATTTGAGGATATTCAGGCCGTTATCGACTGCGGTCAGATTAATTTTCCCCGGATGCTTGCCCACTTGCGGCATATCGGCGACAGTCAGCGCCGACACCAGGCCATGGCTGGGTTTGATATATTCAACGCCGCCTAAAACCAGGTTACCGTTGATCAATTCATAGAGCGCCGCTTCCTGATCGGGATTTTCACCGTAGCGCAGGCCGCGTTCATCGCTGGCGCCATCGGGCTGGGGAATCGCCCAGGTGCGTTTGCGGTAGACGAGAGTCTGGCCGCCGAAGGAAATGGTCATCTCCAGCGGGAAATGATCGCCGAGAATGGTCGAATAGGCTTTTTTCAGATCGGTCATGGTAGGTTATTTATTGGGTGTGATCATTTTGTTTACAGCGCTCGCGTCCCCGCTTCCACCTTCATCCCCGCCGTCAACGTCTCCCCCGTCAGACAGGTGTAGGCGCCAATCTCAACATTATCGCCAAGCTGGCAATCGGTAAGAATCGCCCCCTGGCCGATGCGGCAGCCACGGCTCAGGCTGGTTTTGCCGAGCAGGCGCACGCCCGGTTCTAAAAAGCAATCCGGCTGAACGCTGGCGCCGAGGGCAACGGCGATACTTTCCGGTCGCTCCATGCCCACTCCGGCCAGCATCAGCTCGCGGTTGCGGCGGCGCCCGATTTCGGCGTGGGCCTGCGCCAGTTCCAGGCGCGAGTTGACGCCCAGCACCTCACTGGAATCGGCGTTGACAAACTCTTCGACGGTTTGCCCGGAGTGAACAATTTTCTGGATAATATCAGTCAGATAAAACTCACCTTGAGCGTTGTTGCGGTCAATCGCCGACAAAGCCGTAAACAATGCCTCACGTTTCACGAGATAGATGCCGGTGTTGATGGTGGCAATCGCTTTCTGTTCCGGTGTCGTGTCCTTTTCCTCGACGATGGCGGTGATTTGACCATCCGCCGTTGTCAGTACCCGCCCGTAGCCATAGGGGTCGGCGAGCCTGGTCGTCATCAGGGTGCAGACGGCGACGGAAGCGCGGTGCTGGGCCAGCATCGCCGTCAGGCTTTCTGGACGCAACAGCGGCGTATCGCCGCAGAGAATCATCACCTCGCCCTCACCCGCCGGAATGACCGTTTGCGTCAGCAAAACCGCGTGACCGGTGCCGAGTTGTTCTTCCTGCACCACGGTTTCGGTCTTAAACCCGGCAATCGCGGCGCTGACCTGCTGGCGTTGGTGGCCGACAATGACCACGGTGCGGGCGGCCTGAAGCGGC
>DOMU01000192.1:0-6431 GCA_003509305.1 Desulfobulbaceae bacterium
CACGCCGCCGCCATCGACAAGGCGGTCTTCCCCGGTTTACAGGGCGGGCCGCACGACCACACGACAGCGGCAATCGCCGTGGCCATGAAAGAAGCGGCCACCGACATCTTCAAAGATTACGCTCACCAGGTGGTGAAAAACGCCCAGGTTTTAGCGAAGACGTTACTGGATAAAGGATTCAATTCGGTCACCGGTGGCACCGATAATCATCTGCTGCTCGTTGATCTGTCGCCAACCGGCCTGAGCAGCAAAAAGGTGGCAAAAGCGTTGGACAGGGCCGGGGTGGTTCTGAACTACAACACCATCCCCTTTGACACGCGGAAACCGACCGACCCGAGCGGCATTCGCCTCGGCGCCTGCGCCGTCACCTCGCGCGGTTTTAAGGAAAAAGAGATGGCCTTTGTCGGCGAGACCATCGCCGCCGTCATCGCCCGGCTCGACGACGAAGCCTTCCTGGGCAAAACCGCCGCCGAAGTCAAAGAGTTCTGCCGCCAGTTCCCGGCGCCAGGATTGGAGCACCTGGCCGGCTGAGCAATTCCATCACTTCCGCCGCTGGGCAATCGCCTTGCGTACCAGCGGCAGGATATTTTCGACGACCATGTCATAACCCGCCGCCCGTGGGTGAATGCCGTCATCCTGGTTCAACGCCGGCCTGGTCGCCACCCCATCAAGAAAGAAGGGCATGAACAGTACGCCGTGCTTCCTGGCCATATCCGGATAGATGGCGTCGAAATCGGCAACGTAGGCCGGGCCAAGGCTCATGACCATCTTCATACCAGCCAAGATGGGGAGAACGCCCACCGCCCGCAACCTCGTCAGAATTTTATCAATATTTTCGCGAGGTCCCGCTGGATCGAAACCGCGAAAGCCATCGTTGGCCCCGGTTTCAAGGATGACGATGTCCGGTTTCATGCTCAAAACCCAATCAAGCCTTGATAGGGTATCGCTGGTCGTTTCAGCGCTGACCCCGGCATTGACGACACGAACCTTATAGCCTTCCCGACGGAGGCGGCGCTCGAGTTTAGCCGGATAGGCATCTTCTTCCGCCAGGCCATAGCCAGCAGTCAGGCTGTCACCCATGGCAACAACGGTGATTTCTGGCGACGACGATTCAGTGGCGGCGGGTTTCTCGTCGTCATGACAGGCGTTTTCAGCCTCTGAGCACAGGTCTTCCGTATCACCCGGTGCGGAAAGCATGATTTTGTGCTGCTTGACCAGATCAGGCATGGACGCTCCTCCCGCACGTTTTTTCCACATTCCAACTCTATACGCTCATCGGTAACTAATGTACAAACACCCGCCCCTAGCGGCAACGGCAAAGACCAGGCCCTGTATCGACGGGAGACGCCTGATATGACTTGCCCGATATTAACTTGAATGTTAATACAGATCCATCGAATACACGAATAAAAAAACTCTGCTCAAAGGGCTGATACTGGCTAGAAAACGATTGATGGAGGTAAAGGCATCATGGCCCACCAGGAAGCGCGAAAAATAATACTGGCGAATCCGGCGGCACAAGCCGAATATGAGCGCCTTGCCCCGGAATATGAACTGCTTGACGAACTGCTGCGAGCGCGGCAAGAAGCGGGGCTGACCCAAGCCGAGTTAGCGGCGAAAATGGGGGCTAAACCACCCGCCATTTCTCGCCTCTTAAAGGGGTTAAGTACAAATACTCATTCCCCTTCGCTGGCGACGCTGCGCAAGTACGCCCAGGCCTGCGGCATGAAACTGCACATAAAACTAGTTAAATAATCGGATAAACCTCATGGAAACGGTCTATCTCATTGATGGCAGCACCTATATCTACCGGGCCTTTTACGCGGTGGCGCCACTCACCACCAAGGCCGGGATGCCGACCCAGGCCGTCTTCGGTTTCATCAGCATCGTCCGCCGCCTCTTGCGGGAAAAGGCGCCGAAATTTCTCGCCGTCGCTTTTGACAGCCGTGGCAAGGTTTTCCGCCATGACATGTACGCGGCCTACAAGGCCAACCGGCCACCGATGCCGGAAGACCTGGCCTGCCAGATTCCCGACATCCACGAGTATGTCGCGGCGGAAAACATTCTTTGCCTGCGCCAGGAAGGTGTCGAGGCCGACGATCTGCTGGCGTCCTCAGCCCGCGTTTTGCGCGCGGCGGGACACCAGGTCGTGATCGTTTCCGGTGACAAAGATCTGCTGCAACTGGTCGGCGATGGCCTGACCATGTGGGAGCCGATGAAAAACACCGTCTATGACGCGGAAGCGGTAGCAGCCAAATACCAGGTGCCGCCGGAAAAACTCCTCGATCTTTTCGCTCTGGTTGGCGACAGCAGCGACAATGTGCCCGGCGTGCCCGGCATCGGCCCGAAGACCGCCGCTAAATTGATAGGCGATTACGGTTCGCTTGACGCTCTTTACGAAGCGGTAGCCTCAATGAAGCCGTCGAAAAACCAGGAGCGTCTGGTGGAAAACCGTGAACAGGCTTTTCTGTCACGCGAGCTGATCCGCCTGAAAAGCGACGTCGGCGTGCCACATGACCTGACCGTCTATGCCCGCCGCGACGAAGACAGGGAACGTCTGACCACGCTTTTCAGCAAGCTGGAATTTCACAGCCTGCTTAGTGACACGAAACCAGCGACTCAGCCGGTGGATGCCGCTCAATTTGTCCTGGTGCGGACTGAAGCGCAGTTGGCGGCAATGCTTGAGGCCTTACAAGGCGAACCGGCTATTGCCATCGACACGGAAACCGATTCGGTCGAGGCGCGGTCGGCACGGCTGGTCGGGCTGTCTTTTGCTGTCGAGGACGGGCGCGCCTGGTATCTGCCGCTCGGCCACAGAAGTGAAAGCGGCGCGTTACTCCCTGATCAATTGCCAGAGGATAAAGCGCGGGCATTCCTGGCGCCGTTGTTGTCTTCCGGTCGGCTAAAAATCGGTCATAATCTGAAATTCGATTATACGGTTCTGGCCGCCCACTGGCGGCTGCCGCTGGCCCAGCCGCTCTTCGACACCATGATCGCCGCCCATCTCTTGGAAATCGGCGGGCGGTCGCTCAAACTCGACGACCTGATAGCCGATTTAGGTTTTCGCCTGACCAGCTTCGCGGAGGTGACGAAAGACGATGCCCGTGCCGACGCCTTCGCCCACGTCGCCTTGGATGCCGCCCGCGACTACTCTTGCGAGGATGTCTTCGCCGCCTGGAAGCTGTATCAGGATTATGCCCCCAAACTGGCCGAGCGCGGCATCACAAAGCTTATGGATGAAGTGGAGATGCCGCTCGTCCCGGTTCTGGCGGCGATGGAGATGCGCGGCATTGGCCTTGACGCCGCTCATCTCGACTTATTGGCTGGGGAATTTCACGACAAGCTACGCCGTTTGCAAGAGGAAATCCATCAACTAGCCGGGCGAGAGCTGAATATCATGTCGCCAAAACAGTTGGGAGAAGTGCTGTTTGATGAACTGAAACTGCCGCATGGCAAAAAGACAAAAACCGGCTACTCCACCGACGTTTCGGTGCTGGAAAAACTGGCGACCTATCATCCATTGCCAGCTAAGATTCTCGAATACCGCACGGTGGCGAAACTTTTGACCACCTATGTCGAAAAACTGGCCGGGTTGCGCGCCCCGGCGACCGGGCGCGTCCATACCTCCTTCAACCAGGCGGTAACGGCCACCGGGCGGCTATCGAGCAGCAATCCCAACCTGCAGAATATTCCAATTCGTGGCGAGGAAGGTAACCGCATCCGCCGCGCCTTCGTGCCGGCACCCGGCATGATTTTTTTGTCCGCCGACTATTCGCAGATCGACCTGCGGGTTCTGGCCCACTACAGCCGCGACAGCGCTCTGTGCCAGGCTTTTGTTAAGGGCGAGGACATTCACAGCCGCACCGCCGTCGAGATTTTCGGGGTGTCGCCGCTCATGGTGACCGGTGACATGCGGCGGGTGGCTAAAAGCATCAACTTCGGCATCATCTATGGCATGTCGAGCTTTGGCCTGGCTAATCAATTAAATATCGGTCGCAAAGAGGCGCAGAAATTTATCGACCGCTACTTTCAGCACTATCCCGGCGTCGAGCGTTTTATGCGCGAGATAGCCGAACAGGCGCGGCGCGACGGCTTTGTCACGACGCTGTTCGGGCGCCGCCGCACATTACCCGACATCAACGCAAAAAATAAATCGGTCAGGGAATTCGCCGAGCGCACGGCTATCAACACGCCGATTCAGGGCACCGCCGCCGAAATCATTAAAGTGGCGATGATCAAAGTCGAGCGCGAACTGGCGGCGCGGCAAATCGACGCCCATCTGCTGTTGCAGATTCACGACGAGCTGGTTTTCGAGATGGAGGAACGCTGGCTGGCGGCGGCGCGCCCCCTCATCAAACAGGTGATGGAAGAGGCGGTGGATTTGGCCGTGCCCTTGGCTGTGAATATCGTCAAGGGCGATTCCTTGGCCAAGGGATGATGCGTTTCGCCTACGGCTCGACGCATCATCCGGTGGTCTCAATTGACGGTGGGCGTGGCTTGCTGCCGTTTCGCCTTCTGGTTCTGATAGAGGGCCATGAAGTTGACCGGCTCCATCAAGAAAGGCTGGAAACCACCATCAAGCACAGCCTGGCAGATAATCTGCCGCGTGAAGGGGAAGAGCAGCGACGGGCAATCGACGGCGAGAATCGCCTCGAAATGCTCACTGGGGATATTTTTCATCATGAAAAGCGCCGCATGCTCGATCTCGGCGACAAACAGCGACGACGTCTCCCCGCTGGTGACCAGTTTGGCGATGATGTGCAGCGACACCTCGTAGTGGTCTTCGTCGATTTTACGGTTGCGCAGATCAAGGTTCAGTTCGATTTTCGACTCGCCCTTGAGCGGTTGGCTGAAAACCTGTGGCGCCTGCGGGTTTTCAAACGACAAATCCTTGACATACATTTTCAGCATCCGGAATTCCGGCTGTTCCTGGGCGGCGTTTTCTTCGGCCATGGGGTGTCCTTTTGAGTTAGAGGTTTCGGGGGTGCCGCCAGGCTTTGGGCGGCTGGTTTGGCGATGACAATGCTATTTCTTCTTTGCACCATCCTTGCCGCCCAGACGCTGTGTCTGGCGTGGCAGCTTTTTTGCCTCTGATTTCAAACGACGTTCCAGCTTTTTCGTATCTTCAGCGGCGGGCAATTCTTCGGGAATAATATTCCGGCTCGTCAACAGGCTGCGGACATCCTGATTGTTCTTCACATGCTCGCTGGTAATATCTGGCTCACCGCGCAAATCCTGTTGTTTCACCTGCGTGTTCGTTATTTCATTGGCGAAATCTTTGGCCTTAATCGTAATCGTCGGCAGGAAATCGGCCAGCGGGCGATTCGCGGGGACGGCAAGCTTGCCCTTTATATTCTGAGTGCTCAGGCCACCGAACAGTGCCGCGTCACCTTTGCTGAGGATGCGGGCAAAACCTTGTCCATCAACACCGCGTTCGTAGAGTACACCGGAAAGTTCTTTCTGCGACAGCGTTAACTTTTCACGCGCTTGCACACGCTCCCATTCCGCCAGACGCGCTTCTATCAATTCCTGTTTGCGGGTTTGTACCGCGAAATAGGTCATCGCAAAGGCAATGCTGTCCTTGCGCGGGTCGCCATTCTGGGCAATCAGGTAGCAGGCGTAGCGGGTGAGGGCCAGGTCATCTAGCTGTCGTTGCGCGCCTTTTGCGAGGTTGATCATTTTGTTGACGTCAACAAAATGATCAACGGGATTCTGCCCTGCATTCTTGCAGGCGATTTTCGCTTTTTCTATGACAAAAGTGAAGTTACGCCATTCGGCATAGCCAAGCAGCCCTTGCAGTTCGCGCGCAAACCAGAACTCAACGTCGTTTTCCCGATGGGCGCAATCTTCAAAGCTTTTGTGCAGTTTCTGGATAAGTTCTTTCTTCATAAGAAATTATTTCTCAATCAGCAAGGGCGCGAGAAAGCGTCCGGTGTGTGAAGCCGCCACTTTGGCCACTCGCGACGGCGGGCCACAGGCGACCACCCGGCCACCACCGTCGCCGCCTTCCGGGCCGATGTCGATCAGCCAGTCGGCGGATTTGACGACGTCGAGGTTGTGCTCAATGACCACCACGGTATTGCCCTGGGCAACCAGGCGCTCAAGCACGTCGAGCAGCAGTTGGATGTCAGCGGGATGCAGGCCGGTGGTCGGTTCATCAAGAATATACAGCGTTTTGCCACTGGCGCGGCCTGACAGTTCTTTCGCCAGCTTTATCCGCTGCGCCTCGCCACCGGAAAGGGTGGTCGAAGACTGCCCCAAAGCGATATAGCCGAGGCCGACATCGACGAGAGTTTGCAGGCGATTTCTCACGGGCGGAATATTTTTGAAAAATCCCAGCGCCTCCTCGACGGTCATGTGCAAGACATCGTGGATGGTGGCGCCGTTATAGGCAATGTCGAGCGTCTCCAGGTTGTAGCGTCTGCCGTGAC
>DOMU01000192.1:6459-14919 GCA_003509305.1 Desulfobulbaceae bacterium
TCGCAGCGCCCGCCCTTGACGTTGAAACTGAAGCGGCTGGCGGTGTAGCCACGGGCGCGGGATTCCGGCAACTGGGCGAACAGTTCACGCACCGGCGTGAACACTCCGGTGTAGGTGGCTGGGTTCGAGCGCGGCGTGCGGCCAATCGGGCTTTGGTCAATGTCGATCAGTTTGTCGATAAGGGAGATGCCGGAGAGCCGCGCCCCACCGATTTCCACCGTATCCCGCCGTTGGTGCAGGCCGGCCCGCGCCAGTGGATAGAGCGTCTCGATGATCAGGGAACTCTTGCCGGAACCGGAGACGCCGGTGACACAAATCAGGGTGCCGAGCGGGAAATCGACATCTATCTTTTTCAGATTGTTGACGCGGGCGCCGCAGAGGCGCAGGCTGTTGCCGTCGTTCAGTTTCCCCACCTGGCGGCGACCGGCCACCTCGATCTTTTTCCGTCCAGCCAAGTAGGCACCAGTCAGCGATTTTTCCGTCCGTATCAGGCCCTCAACCGGGCCGGAGTAGATTACCTCACCACCGTGCACACCGGCGCCCGGCCCCATATCAAGGACATGGTCGGCGGCGAGAATCGTATCGTGATCGTGCTCGACAACAATTAACGAATTGCCAAGGTCGCGCAGGTTGATGAGTGTTTTGATCAGCTTTTCGTTATCGCGTTGGTGCAGGCCAATGCTTGGCTCATCAAGGATATAGAGGACACCGGCCAGCCGTGAGCCGATCTGCGAGGCCAGGCGGATGCGCTGCGCCTCACCGCCGGATAAGGTTGAAGCGGTGCGTTCCAGCGACAGATATCCGAGACCGACGTTATCAAGAAAACTGAGGCGGTCGGCGATTTCTTTCAGAATCGGCGCGGCGATTTTCTTTTCCTGGCTGGTGAAGGCCAGGCCCGGCACGGCGGCGAGCAGAGCGGCTATCGACTGGCAGGTCATCTGATGAATCGACCAGTCGCCGACTTTTACCGCCAGTACCTCCGGTTTCAGCCGCGCCCCGCCGCAGGTGGCGCAGGTGCGCTCATTCATGTAGCGGGAGAGTTCCTCGCGGACCAAGGACGACTGGGTTTCTTTGAAGCGGCGGCTCAACTGCGGGATCAGGCCTTCGAAAGGCTGCTCACTTGCGCCCTTGCGCTCACCTTTCTGCCAGGAGAAATGGATGCGCTCCCTGCCAGTACCGTAGAGAATTGCCTGTTGCTGTTCCGGCTTCAAGTCCTGGAAAGGGGTATCGAGGGAAAAACCGTAATGCCGGGCCAGGCCAGCGAGAATCCGCCCGCTATGACTCTGCTCGTCGCGCCAGCCCCAGGGGGCGATCGCGCCCTGGGCGATACTCTTTTCCGGATTGGGGATCAGTAACTCCGGGTCAAAAAAAGGATTGACGCCGAGACCGCCGCAGCCCGGGCAGGCGCCGACCGGATTATTGAAGGAGAAAAGCTGCGGCGAGAGCTTCGGCACCGACAGGCCGCAGCGGTGGCAGGCGGCGTGCTCGCTGAAGATCCGCTCGTCGCCATCATCGGGGAACAAGGCCAAGAGCAGGCCGTCGGTCAGTTTGACGGCGGTGGCCACCGATTCGTTGAAGCGCTGGCGCAGTGAGACCTTGACCGTCAGCCGGTCGACAACAACTTCAATGGTGTGTTTTTTCTTCTTATCCAGTTCCGGAATTTCGTCGGTGGCGTAAATCTGACCGTTGACCCGCGCCCTGGCAAAGCCTTCGCGGCGGATACGCTCGATCACCTGATCGTGCCGCCCCTTGCGCGCCACGACCAGGGGCGCGAGCAGGATGATCTTTTTCCCTTCCGGCAAAGCCAGGAGGGCGTTGACCATGTCCTCGACCGACTGGGCGGCGATCGGCTGGCCGCATTCCGGACAGTGTGGACGGCCACAGCGGGCATAGAGCAGGCGCAGATAATCGTAGATTTCCGTCACCGTGCCGACGGTTGAGCGAGGATTTTTGCTTGTCGTTTTTTGTTCGATCGACACCGCCGGCGACAGGCCCTCGAGCGAATCGACATCGGGTTTGTCCATCTGCCCCAAAAACTGCCGGGCGTAGGTCGAGAGCGATTCAACATAACGTCTTTGCCCTTCGGCGTAGAGGGTGTCAAAGGCCAGCGTCGATTTGCCGGAACCGGACAGGCCGGTGAAAACCACCAGGCGATTCCGCGGCAGATCGACATCAATATTTTTCAGATTGTGCATCCGGGCGCCACGGACGCGCAGCAGTTGCGGCTCCATCAGGTCAGTCCCTGAGCGCCGCGCCGATGTTCGACCATCAAACAACGGTCCATGACCACAGTCAGGCCGTGCGATTCAGCCAATGCCGCCGCCTCTTCGTTAACAACGCCTTCCTGCATCCAGATGGTTTTCGCGCCGATCCCGACCGCCTCGGCGACAATCGGCGGGACGTCCTTCGATTTACGGAAAATATCGACGATATCGATAGGCCAACCGGTGGCGGCATAGGCGGCGGTCAGGCTTGGATAACATGTTTGCCCTAAAATTTCTGCCTGGCCCGGATTAACCGGAATCACCCTGAAACCCTGATCGAGCAGATAATGAGCGACACGGTAGCTGGGCCGCTCAGGTTTCGGCGACAGACCGATGACGGCGACGGTTGTGGCAGTGCGCCACAACAACGAGAAGTTGGCGGTATCGGCGGTATTTATGAGTGTGGGTAAGATCATGGTGAAATGAGAAAATCTAGCGAAAATTCGAGAAAAAAGGTGTCAAAACGACGGATACAATGCTTGCCCCATGGACAAATGTCAAGCCAGGAAGTATAATTTGCGATTACCTTTTTGCTGTCGGTCGTATCCGGCGGGCGTCGATCAAACCGATGAGGAACCGTATGAAATTTCAGGATATTATCGCGACGCTGAACACCTACTGGGCGGAACAGGGCTGTGTCATCCAGCAGCCTTACGATATGGAAATTGGCGCTGGCACCTTCCACCCGGCAACATTATTGCGCGCCCTGGGGCCGGAACCGTGGCGGGCCGCCTACATTCAGCCGTCACGCCGTCCGACCGATGGCCGCTACGGCGAGAATCCAAATCGTTTACAGCATTATTATCAGTACCAGGTGGTGCTGAAACCATCGCCCGCCGATGCCCAACGCCTCTACCTCGGCAGCCTGGAACGCTTTGGTCTCGACCTGCTCGAACACGATATCCGCTTCGTTGAGGACGACTGGGAATCGCCAACCTTAGGCGCTTCCGGCCTCGGTTGGGAAGTCTGGCTCGACGGCATGGAGATCACCCAGTTCACCTATTTCCAGATCGCCGGTTCCATCGACCTGCATCCGGTGACGGTGGAAATCACCTACGGTCTCGAACGTATCGCCATGTATCTGCAAGGGGTGGAAAGCATCTACGACCTGGCCTGGAACAGCCACATCAGCTACGGAGACATCTACCACCAGGCCGAGGTGGAATTTTCCACCTTCAACTTTGAAGAGGCCAACGTCGACAAACTGACTACCCTGTTCAACTGGTTCGAGGAAGAAGCTCTGCGTCTGACCGAGCTGGGGCTGATCCTGCCCGGTTACGACTACTGCCTGAAATGCTCGCACACCTTCAACCTGCTCGACGCCCGTAAGGCGATCAGTGTCGCCGAACGGACACGTTATATTGGCCGGATCAGAAATATCGCCCGCAAGGTGGCGGAAGCCTATGTGCGGCAACGCGCCGAGATGGGCCATCCGCTGATGGGCAAATGGGCGGTGGAAGAGACGGCGACATGAAATTGGCGGAAGCGCATGGGAATCGAACCCACCTGACAGGCTATTAACCCGCCACACCGGATTTGAAGTCCGGGAGAGCCACCAGTGCCCTATCCGCTTCCATTCATCACGCGAATTTTGTATAATACTTGTTCTCATTGGCATTGGAAATACCTTTTTCTCCTTTTTACAGACAGCCTTTCGACATGCGTTGCGAACGATTGATCTCCCTGATCAAGTCCTGGTACATCAGCGTCAAAGACGAAACCATGGCCCCGGCGCGGATGGTCACTTTTATGGAAAAGCATATCGCCACCTGTCCGGTATGCCTCNNAAGACCCTGATGTGCGCGAAGAAGTGGAAAAAATCACCGACATCGTCTTTCCGGAAGCCAAACAGATTCGGGCGATGGCTTTGGAAGCGGCGGCGGACGAGGATGACGATTTCGCCGATGACATTGAACAGGAAACCCTGCGCGGCGACAGCGACATCAGTGAGGAAGATTACGTCGGCGATGACGACGGAAATGACCTGGAAGACGACAGCGACAAAAATGAATGAGAGGCGCCGGACTACCTACCTTTTATTCATTCAGTCCGTATTGCTGGCGGTCAGCCGCGGGGCGCCCCAGGAAGTGAGTTTTTCCAGGATGAAAGTGTTGATCGCCTGATGTTCTTCGCGACCGTTGCCGGCGATAACTACAGGCGGCGCGAAAGCGAAATGTACCGTCCGTTCTGGATGGATCTTACCCAATTCCTTGATGATTCCGCCGTTTTCCANNCGCCATGGAGATTACGCCGCGCGAATGCTTAATCGGGTTCGCGGCGCCGTTCGAGCGGAACTCGCCCTTGATGGAATAGCCGGGGCCGCCCATGCCCGTGCCGTCCGGGCAGCCGCCCTGGATCATGAAGCCGGGGATGACGCGGTGGAAGATCACGCCGTCATAAAACCCGGCCTGCACGAGCGAGATAAAGTTATTCACCGTGTTCGGGGCGATCTCGGGATACAGCTCCACCTTGATGATTCCGCCGTTTTCCATGGCGTCGGTCTTGAGCGCCAGAGGCAAAACCGGCGCGCCCGCCGCTTTCGCCAGTTTGACACCGATGGTGGTCATCTGTTCCGGATCAAAGACCCGTGACCGCGTCGTTTGCGGGAAAATGATCAGGGAAAGGCCGGCCGCAAGCCGCCGCCCGCCTTCCTCCAGTACCGTTTTCAGGTCTTGGCGCGGATTGGTACGCCCAACCGCCACTGGATTACGCGACCGCATCACGTATTTGAATACCGGATAGCGCAACAGGCTTTCTTTGATGACGTAGGTCACGGGATGAATCGGCTGCATGAAGTACGGCAGCGTGATCGTCTCGAGCATGCTCATATGGTTGGCGATACACACACAGGGTCTGGTCAGTTTGCGGAAATGATCAAGACCGCTTATCTCAAAACGCACCGCGGCCCTCTCGAGGCTCCTGACTACATCACCGCTGCTGGCAACCCACTCCTTGTCATGATAGCTATCGCGTCTGGCCAGCCAGCCGGCGTGCAGCACGATCGGCAAAAACCGGCTGTAAAAGTACAGTGACGGCAAAGCCCTGGCAAAAAATCCAGGTTTGATTTCAGTTTGATAATCGAACGCTTCCATGATTTGCCTCCACCATCAGCCTAGACGGCTGGAAAAATACGGCGCCAGCGCTTCTGGAATGGCGATGGAACCATCGGCACGCTGATAATTCTCGAAGATGGCCACCATGGTTCTGCCAATGGCCAGGCCGGAACCGTTCAGGGTATGCGCCAGACGGCTCTTTTTCTCGCCAGCGGGACGGTAACGGATGCCGCCACGCCGGGCCTGAAAGTCGAGGAAATTCGAGCAGGAGGAAATTTCCCGGTAGGCTTCCTGCCCGGGCAGCCAGACCTCAATGTCGTAGGTCTTGGCCGAGGAAAAGCCCAGGTCACCGCTGCACAGGGCGATGACACGGTAATGGATGTTCAGCCGTTGCAAGACTTCCTCGGCATCAGCCAACAGGCTTTCCAATTCGGACATCGAGGTTTCCGGCGTCGTGAATTTCACCAGTTCTACCTTGTCGAACTGATGCTGACGGATCAGACCCTTCGTATCGCGGCCATAGGAACCGGCCTCGGAACGGAAACAAGGGGTATAGGCGGCGTAGCGCAGCGGCAGCGATTTTTCGTCAAGCGTCTCGTCACGGTGGAGGTTGGTCACCGGCACTTCGGCGGTTGGGGTTAAATACAAATCCCAATCGTCGATTTTGAAACTGTCCTCGGCGAATTTCGGCAACTGACCGGTGGCGGTCATTGAGGCGGCGTTGACAAGAAAGGGTGGCAATACCTCGACATAGCCGTGTTTTTCCGTATGCAGGTCAAGCATGAAGTTGATCAGCGCCCGTTCCATTCTGGCCGCCAGGCCTTTCAGCACCGCGAAGCGGGCGCCGGCGACTTTGGTGGCCCGCTCGAAATCGAGCAGTCCGGCCTCTTCGCCGAGTTGCCAATGTGGCTTTGGCGTAAAATCGAATCGCGGCGGCTCACCCCAGGTTCTGACCACCGGATTGGCGCTTTCGTCCTCACCAACCGGCGTGCTGTCGTCATATAAATTGGGGATCGACATGACGATTTCATGAAGCCGCTCTTCAATGCCGGCCAATTCCGCGTCCAGCAGTTTGATCCGGTCTCCGGCCTGACGCATATCGGCGATCAGTGATTCAGTGCCTTCAGCCCCGGCCCGCTTCATGTCGGCAATCCGTTTTGAGGCGATATTACGCTGATTTTTCAGATTTTCAGCTTCGGAAAGCAACTGAAGGCGGCGTTCATCAACCTTGGCGAACTCTTCCACCAGGGAAATATCGGCGCCACGCCGGGCGGTTTTTTCTTTGACCAGATCGAGATTTTCGCGGATGAATCGCAGTTCGAGCATGAGAAATCCTCTTGGAACATGGGGAAAATACTACTCTTTTGTATCATGCCCGTTTCGCGAACGCAAGGATGGCCTTGCCAAGGGAACGGCGCTTTGCTACCGTCGGCGTCGTCATTTTCGTCGTTTCACTACGGAGGAAACCGGCATGGATCCGCAGCCTTTACTTATTTTTGCCCAGGAGTTGCGCAAATCGCTCCGAGGCTTTCTCATCGCCCTGCCGCTGCTGTCGGTGGCAATTTTTCTGCTGTCGCCGCACCTGTTGCGCTTATTGCAGGAACGCCTGGCCGGAAAACTGTATTTCTTCTCGGTTGCTGAGCCGTTTCTCGCCCACGCCAAACTGTCGCTGGCAGCGGCCTGTTTACTGCTTGCGCCTTGGCTGCTGTTTGTGCTCTTACGGGCGGCGGCCAGCCCGTTCAAAGTCAGCGGTCTGTTCGTGACGGTGATGGTTGTGGCCACAACGCTGCTTTTTTACATCGGGGCGGCCTTCTGTTTTTTTGTCACCCTGCCGTTCGGCATTAAATTTCTGCTCGGATTTTCTTCCGCCGAACTGCAACCGGTGATTTCGATAGACAAATTTGTCCAGTTCACCGTGCTTTTCATTCTGGCCTTCGGCCTGGTCTTCGAGCTGCCAGTAACCATGGTTTTTCTTGGCAAAACCGGCCTGTGCAGCAGAAAATCCTTTCAGCGCAGCCGCCGCTACGCCATTTTGCTCATCGCCATGATCGCCGCCGTTCTGACCCCAACTCCGGATGTAGTCAACATGGCCCTGATGGCTGTGCCGCTTTATCTGCTGTACGAAAGCGGCATCGTCATCATGATACTGATGAGAATTCCCTGATAATGAAATGGCTACTCAGAATTCGTCGAGAGTCAGGCCTTGCCGCCGCAACAGGGCGGCGGTGACGCCAATAACGCCGGTGACAGCGCAGGATGGGCTGCGAGCTTTGAGAAATGCCCGGCGGGCGCCAAGCATGGCGGCGATTTTGCCGCATTCCTCAGCGCCTCGCAGGAAAGAGGCTGTGACATCGGCGCCGTCTTTCGCTATAATACGCGCCGCGCCCGCCAGCACAGCTTCGCCGTCTCCACCGTCAATATCAGCCGCCAGGCGCGGAGTCGGCAGGCCACCCAGTTGTTCCGGACAGCAGGGAACCCAGGCCAGGCCACGAAGTGCGTCGAGGCAGACGGTACTAGGCCGGCAAACGCCATCGTAGCGGCTGCAAAGGCCGACTAAGCAGGCGCTGACCAGAATCGGAGGAAGAGCCATGAGAATAAGAACCACCATTCACGGTTACCGTCATTCGTATCAACAAGCCAGAAAAACCGGTCAGTTTTCCCCACGGGAGAAAAAACGCCTGTACATCCTATGCGCCGTTTTGCTCGCCATCAGCCTGGCTGGCATAACCCTTGCCCCCGGTATCGGCGGCCTCGCCCTGTACCGGCAGCACCAGCGGGTAGTCGAAGCCAAGGGCATCATCGCGACACTGGAAACCGACAACAAGGCGAGCCAGGGTCGCCTCGACGCCGCCCAGAAAGACCCGGACTATCTGGAAGGAGTCGCCCGCGCCGAGTACAACANNAAATTATTCTCGATTATTCAAAAAAGAAATAAAAAAACGGCCAGCCCGTCACTTCTTTTTCCCTCCTAATCGGCATCAATGTTCATAATTCCGTGGAAAAGCAAACTATAGGAGTCGTACTGCTGAACATGGGCGGCCCGGAAAGGCAGGAGGATGTCGGGCCATTTCTAACTAATCTTTTCTCAGACCGCGATATCATCCGCCTCGGGCCAGCCTTCCTGCAAAAACCGTTGGCCTGCC
>DOMU01000164.1 GCA_003509305.1 Desulfobulbaceae bacterium
GCCCGGCATCAAGCCGATACTGGCGGCAGTACTCGATATTCAGCGCCGCCAGCCGCCGGTTAGCCGCATCGAGAAAGAGCAGCTCTTCAACGGCAAATTCCGTCTCTTCCGGAAAATTGATTGGGCAGGCCGAAACCTCCAGGCACTGCCGTTCAAGATCGGCATAGGCCAGCGGCAAACCCTGGCTGCGGCAGATCAAGGGGCGAATGGCGTAGATTCGGCACAGGTCATTGTCCAAAAAAACGCAAACGCCGGGCGCGGACGGCTGGGCTTGATTTGCCGCCAGCTTGGCCATCCGTCCGACAATCAGCGCCGCTTCCAGGGCAAAGACGGAAAACGGCTGACAACAGGCGGCACATCCGGGGCGGCAGTTCAGGCGTGGGCCAAGAAACCGCCGCAGCCCTTCGATCTGGCTGTCAACTTCTTTAATGAGACGGTCATACCGCCGCCGGATCGCCGGTGCTGGATAGCTAAGCATTTTGTAAGGATATGTGCATGAGTATCTGGAAATACCCGCGTGGAGGAGTCTGATGACGTCTGTTCTGCGCGCCCGTTTATTTTTGGCCTCTAAGCTGCTCCTGACGGCGCTCTTTGTCGCCATTCTGGTTTATACCGTGCCGCTCGACGAAGTGGCGCGGCTCTTCGCCCGCCCCAACTGGTGGTATATGGCAGCGCTTTTGGCGCTCAACTTCGGCATGGTTGTCTTCAGTGCCTGGAAGTGGCGGATTCTGCTGCAGCGCAAGGGCATCGACGACAGCCTGCCCAGCATAGTGCGCCTTTATATTCTCGGCAATTTCTTCAACAATTTCCTGCCAAGCATGATCGGCGGCGATTCGGCGCGCGGGGTGATCCTGGGACGAAAAACCGGCCGCATGGCCGATGTCTTCCTTTCAATCTTCATGGAGCGTTTCACCGGCTTCATCGCCCTGATATCCCTGACCAGCCTGGCGGTGATCCTCGACCATCCATTCGTCCATGTTGGCAACCTGAAAACCATCTGCCTGGTGACGCTGGCCGCCACCTGCGCCCTGATCTTTCTCACCTTTTCCCGGCGAGGGTTCGCTTTTCTGGTGCGCATCGCCTTCCGCTTCATTCCCGGCGACGGCGGGCGTTTTGTCGAGAAACTTAATGAACTCCATCGTTCATTACAGGAATTTCGCAGCCACCGTCTCGAGTTTCTCGGCATCATGCTGCTGTCAGTGTCGTTCCATATCCTGACCGGTATCAACATCTATTTAGCCTGTTTGACCCTCAACTACCAGCCAAATTTGCTCGATATGCTTATCGTCACGCCCTTCATCCTGCTGATGTCGGTGCTGCCGGTGACCATCAACGGTATCGGTCTGTGGGAAGGCAGCTTTGTCCTCTTCTTCACTTTGCTGGGGATTCCCAAATCGCTGGCCCTGTCAGTGGCGCTGCTCTTGCGACTGAAAACGCTGCTCATTTCCTCCTGCGGAGGGATTTTCTATCTTCAGGAAAAAGGTGAGGGGAAAGCGACGAAAGACTGCCAAAGCACAACCGAACAAGACTGACCGCCGATAAGAGCGGCTTATGAAAAAACTTCAGAGAAAACGGTGCCAACCATGAAAGTCCTATCAGGAATACAGCCCTCCGGACAACTGCATATCGGCAACTATTTCGGCATGATGCAGCCGATGCTTGCCCATATGAACACGAGCGAACTCTACGTCTTTATCGCCAATCTGCACGCCATGACCACGGTGCACGAGGGACAACGGCTGGCCGAAGGAACGATCGAAGCCGCCGCCAACTTTCTTGCCCTGGGGCTTGATCCCGATCGCTGTATCTTCTGGGTACAGTCGGATGTGCCGGAGGTCTGCGAATTGGCCTGGGCGCTTTCGACCATCGCGCCCATGGGACTGATCGAGCGCTGCCATTCCTATAAAGATAAACTGGCCAAGGGCATCATGCCGACGCACGGCCTGTTTTCCTATCCGGTTTTGATGGCCGCCGACATTTTACTGTACCAGTCCGACCGCGTGCCGGTCGGCAAAGATCAGAAGCAGCACCTTGAGGTGGCGAGAGACCTGGCGCAGAAGTTCAACCTCGAATTCGGCGATACCTTCGTTGTCCCCGAGGCGGCGATTGATGAAACGACGGCCATCATCCCCGGCCTTGATGGCCAGAAGATGTCGAAATCCTACGGCAATACCATCCCGATTTTCGCCGACGGCAAGGAGTTGAAAAAGCGGGTCATGGCCATTCAGACCGACGCCACACCCGTGGAAGAGGCGAAAAACCCCGATACCTGTAACCTCTACACCATCTTCCGGCTCTTCGCCGAGCCTGCGCGCCTGGCCGAAGTGCGGGCGCGGTATGTGAACGGTGGCCTGGCCTACGGCTACCTGAAGCTGGAGCTTTTGGAACTGATCGAGAAACGTTTCGCGGCAGCGCGGGAAAAGAAAAAGGAACTGCTTGCCGACCTGACCGGTTTGCGGGCGATCCTCGACCGAGGCGCCGAAAAGGCCCGCGCCAAGGCCGCTGTTACCATGGAGGCGGTACGGCGGAAAGTCGGCAGCCGCTATTCTTTGTGTAAATAGGCTCGATCANNTCGATCAGGGTGCCGACCCGCCGCGTCAGCCCACACAGCCGCGCCGAGGCGGCCAAGGCATCGCTGGTGAATTGATTGAAGACCACCGCCACATCAATGTCGCTGTCTTCGTTAGCCCCGCCGCTGACATGGGAACCAAACAAAACCACCCGCTCCGGCTGAAATTCCCTGGCCACTTC
>DOMU01000043.1:0-4010 GCA_003509305.1 Desulfobulbaceae bacterium
GCTCGATCCGTCAGCCAGCGTCCCTGTGCGGCGTCACCGGCATCAAACCGACCTATGGCCGGGTATCGCGCTATGGCCTTATCGCCTACGCCTCATCACTCGACCAGGTTGGGCCGCTGTGCCGTGATGTCGCCGATACGGCACTCGTGTTGCAGACCATCTGCGGTCAGNNGACCAGCATGGACATGCCGGTGCCCGATTTCACCGCCGCGCTCGAAAACGGCATGAAGGGCCTGCGTGTTGGCGTGCCCAAAGAATACTTCGGTGACGGGCTGGATGAGGAAGTGGCGGTGGTGGTGCGACGCGGCATTGAAGCGCTCGCCGCCGCCGGGGCCGAGGTGGTTGAGATCAGCCTGCCGCACATGCCGTATTGTGTCGCGGTTTATTATCTTGTTTCCACCGCCGAGGCCAGCTCGAATCTGGCCCGTTTCGATGGCGTGCACTACGGTTTCCGCGCCGAAAACTGCCAATCGCTTCTCGATGTCTACGAAAAGAGCCGCTCGCGGGGCTTCGGGCCTGAGGTGAAGCGGCGGATCCTTTTGGGCACCTACGCCCTGTCCTCCGGATACTACGATGCCTATTATAAAAAGGCGTCGCAGGTACGGACGCTGATCAAAAACGATTTCGCCGAAGCCTTCAAACAATGCGACGTCCTCGTCTCGCCGGTGACGCCAACTCCGGCCTGGCCGCTGGGTACGAACCAGGACAACTCGCTAGCCATGTATCTCAGCGATATTCTGACCATATCTGCTAATCTGGCCGGGATCCCGGCAATGTCGGTACCTGGAGGTTTCAACGGCCAGGGCCTGCCGATTGGCATCCAGTTACAGGCCGGGCACTTTCACGAAGAGACTCTCTTGAAAACCGCCCACAATCTGGAAAAGGCGCTGGGCATTGGTTGGCGGATGGCGCCGGTAGCAGGCGAATAATCCGCATCGTTTATGGTAAATCGGATGAAATTGGATGGATTTGCGGTTTGACAAACCAATGGTTGCTTATGCGCTAAGCAAAAAGCTATCCCGCTACTGTTCAATCTCATGCTTGAAAAATACGCCACTTAGTGGCATACCATGCGCCCATGGTACGAGTGTTTAAAACTCATCACTTCCAGCGGTGGATGTGTAAAACCGATCTGCCTGACACGGTTTTGTGCAAGGCCATGGCCGAAATGACTGCCGGTTTGATTGATGCCGACCTTGGCGGCGGCGTGGTGAAGAAGCGCATCGCTTTGCCAGGACGTGGCAAAAGCGGCGGTGCGAGAACGCTGCTTGCCACCAACAAGGACACCCGCTGGTTCTTTATATTCGGGTTTGCCAAAAACGTGAGGGACAACGTCAGCGATGACGAACTTGAGCTGTTGCAAGCCGTGGCTGCCGACCTGTTGACCCGCACCAACGAGCAACTGGACCAAGCCGTTGATGACAGCGCTTTACTGGAGATTTGCAAATGACTACCAAGGCCAAAGCTAAAAGCCGCATCTTTGAAGCCGTTCACGCAACAGCCAGTGATCTGCATCGCCTGGGCTTTATCGACAAGCGCAAGATGCGCTGGTATGACGCACGATGCTTGAAACCCACGCAGGATTACGATGCTGAAAAAATCCGGGCACTACGAGACCGATTGCACCTGAGCCAAGCCGCGCTGGCTGATGTGCTAGGCGCGAGTGCCTCCACCGTGCGCAAATGGGAAGCGGGCGACAAACACCCCAGCGGCCCTTCACGGCGCTTGCTCGACATTCTTGATCGCNNTTGAGGCAGTGCTTTAAGCGCTCAAAGACATGGTTATCCTGACTCGAACAAGCCGCAACACTTTGAAAGAGCACTTCCGTAAATTGGTGGCCAACAGACAACCGACCATGCACGGTAAGGGTAGAGGGGTGTGGTACAGGATGGTCTAAAATTCAGCGGACAGCTTGCTTTCGATCCGATGAATTTTAGGTTCGTATAATCGAAAAGTCACTGCTGTTATATGGTGGACTTGACAACAGCAGCGAATTAGGCGACGGTAGCCGTCCTAATACAGTTTATCTATATACAGTTAGCCTTGTGGAAAAATACACGGGGTCGCCGAAAAAGTGCTCCATGCTACTATCGGCGCAGATGCTCGACGGACATAGCCAGACTGTGTTGACATGCTGGTTACGGGTGTAGCTTAGGTGGAAAGAATGTAGAAAAACCACGAGGAAAAGTCCTGTGATTTTCAAAAACAATTATAGAGGATTTTATGATTCATAAATATTTGATGGTATGGGTCATTGTCANNTCATTATTTCTTTGTGTGGATGTACATCACCGCTTCTTCCATCCACTTCTTCTGGCTTTTATTCTGCCAAACAGTTGAACATTCCGGAAGGAATACCAAAAACTATAGGTGTTCTTCCATTTGCTGGGGATAACACTATAGCGATCCAGGCTTCAGATCAATTTTCTGGAGGGCTCTTATCTATTGGTTTCACTGTCATTGAAAGAGGGCAGCTTATGCCTTTGCTTGCTGAATTAAATTTTGAAAATAGTGATTATGTAGATCCTGCAACTCGAAATGCTTTAAGAAAGCAATTTGGCGTTGAAGGCGTTTTTATTGGCAGTATTACGGGTGAATCTCGAAATCGCTGGGTTGATACTCACTTAAATATTCGGCTAATTGATACAGAAACTGGAAAGATCATATGGACGGCATCGGTACATGATCCTCGTAGGCATACAAAATCATTAGATATACGAACATCCGCAGTTCATACTGTAAATGCGGCATTGGAAATTCTCAAAAATGATTTATGGAAATAACAACAGGATAAATAGAAACACCCCAATTCCTCGTAATGTACAAGAGTGTTTTTATGGATATTCAAAATCCGTAGGCTGGGTCGCCAGACCCAGCAACATTGCGCTCACGCTCGTGTGAATCACGCACAAGGAGTTGTACATGGTCACTAATCTAGCAGTTGCTCCAGACCACCTCGAACGAGTGGTGCAAGTGAGCGGCGAGCGCACGGAAAGGGCAGCCGTCACTGCGGCACTGCGGGAGTTCATCGCCCGCCGGAATCAACGGCAAGTGGCTGATTTACTTGGCAAGCTTGAGTGGGATTCCTCGTTTAATTACAAAGCGGAACGGTCACGCTGCCAATGACCCTTCTCGTTGCTATAAGACTGAGATGAAGCGCAAACGTAATCCCAGCAAAAAACTAAAAAGGAGTGAAATATGTTGGAAATGCGAATTAATGGCTACGGTGGCCAGGGTTCCGTGACCCTTGCCCATCTGCTGGCCGAGGCCGCCCTGGTCAATGGAAAAAAAGGGCAGGCGCTGCCGTTTTTCGGTGTCGAAAGGCGTGGGGCGCATGTGCGCGCCTCCGTCCGGATCTCTCCGGATGCCATCCATGCCTACAGCCGCTGCGAAGAGCCGGATATGGTCATCGTCATGAGTGAAAAGTTGGCGGCGGCGGCGCGAGCCGAAGGCATCAAAGCCGGAGGCACCTTTGTGATCAATGCGCCCCATGCCGTTACGGTGGACGGCTATGCCGCCTGGCATGTCGATGCCGACGCCATCGCCACCGGGGCGGGGCTGCTTTCGGCGAACGGCCCCTTCATCAATGTGCCCCTCTTCGGCGCCCTGTGCAAAGTATTGGGGCTCTCCGAATCCGTGCTGGAAAAGACGCTTCTCGGAAAATGGCCCGGATCACGCGGCGAGCAAAATGTCAAGGCGGCCAAGGCCGCTTATGCCGCCGTGCGAAAAGACAACTGAAAAGAGGAAGGAAGGAAACAATGAAATCCGAAACCAAGGCCTACCGGCCCATATCCTGGCCCATGCAGGGCGCGGGTGGAGATACCGGCTCCTGGCGTTCCCATCGTCCGGTCATTGATCATAGCCTGTGCACGCATTGCCAGTTCTGCTGGATCTTTTGTCCGGAAGCCACGGTGAGCCGGGCGGCGAAAGACGAAGAAGTGACTATTGATTACCGCTATTGCAAAGGCTGCGGCGTCTGCGCCCACGAATGCCCCAAGAAGTGCATCCAG
>DOMU01000043.1:4052-4208 GCA_003509305.1 Desulfobulbaceae bacterium
GCGCGTCGATGTGGTGCCCGGTTATCCCATCACTCCCCAGACCAGCGTCATGGAAGCAATTGCCGAAATGGTTGAAAAGGGCGAAATGCACGCCCGCTTTATTCCCGTCGAGGGTGAACACAGCGCCATGGCAGCGGCAGCGGCGGCTTCGGCGGC
>DOMU01000228.1 GCA_003509305.1 Desulfobulbaceae bacterium
ATCTGGTCGGCGGTAAGCTGGCAGACATAGGCCTTGCCCAGTTTGATCAGTTGCAGCGCGTAGCCGTAAAGCCGGTCGAAGTAATCGGAGGCGTAGAACAGGTCATCGCCCCAACTGAAACCGAGCCACTCGACATCACGCTTGATCGCCTCGACGTAGGCGCTTTCTTCCTTGCTCGGGTTGGTGTCGTCGAAACGCAGATGGCAGGGCGCATGGTTTTCGGCGCCGATGCCAAAATTCAGGCAGATCGACTTGGCGTGGCCGATATGCAGAAAGCCGTTCGGCTCCGGTGGAAATCGCGTCACCGGATGCGGATGTTTGCCGCTGGCGACATCGTCGGCGATGATCTGGCGGATGAAATCCAGGGCTTTGCCGGGGACGGCGGTTGGTTCGGGGATGGACATGGCGAGGCTCCGGTTTCTGGTATTAAACGGCGAACAGGTGATCGATACGGCGCAGGCGGCTGACCACCTTGTCCTGGCCGATGGCGAGCAGAACATCGAACATCGACGGCCCGGCCAATTGGCCGGTCACCGCCGTGCGCATGGCGTTGATGAGCACACCGGGTTTTTGCCCCAGCTCGTCGGCCATCCGCCGCGCCGTCTCCTCGGCGTTTTCGGCGGTGAAGGGTGCCAGCGCCGCCAGGCGATCGGCCAGTTCCGGCAGCCAGGTTTTCAAATCCGGGTAGGGCAGAACATTCTTCTTCAGCGGCTTTTCCTCAATGACGTAGTCTTCGGCGAAATAGGCGCGGCCAAGGCTTGCGAAGTCGTTCAGCGTGTGGAAACGGTCGCGGATGAGGGCGATGACGCGCAAAAACCAGTCGCGTTTCTCCGTGGCCCAGGCCGCATCCCAAATATCCGCCGCCCGCAGGCGTTCTTCGACCAGCGGCGCCAGTTCCTCCACCGGCATGACGCGCAAATAGTGTTCGTTGATGGCGATAGCCTTCGGATCGGTGAAGAATTTGGCGTCGCCTTTGGTGTAGTTGAATACTGCGCTCGACTTGTTGATGCGTTCAAGTGAAAAGGCCTGGATCAGCTCGTCGCGGCTGAAAAACTCCTGATCGTTGCCCGGCGACCAGCCCAAGAGCACCAGATAATTGTTGAAGGCCCAGGGCAGAAAACCCATCTCTTGGTAGAACTGCACCGATACCACTTCGCCGTGGCTGCGTTTGGAAATCTTGGCCTTTTTGTTATCGAGCGTCAGCGGGATGTGGGCAAAGACCGGCAGCGGCGCTTCGAGGGCCTCATACAGCAGCACCTGCTTCAGGGTGTTGGTCATATGATCCTGGCCGCGCACGACATGGCTGATACGGTCGCGGATGTCGTCGGCGACGTTGCACAGCAGATAGAGCGGCGAGCCGTCGGAGCGGACGATGACGAAATCGTCGATCTCTTTATAATCGGCTTCGATGCGACCCAAGACGACATCGTCATAACCCAGCATTCCCTGGCGTTCCGGCACCTTGAAGCGAATTACCGATGGCAGGCCGGCGGCTTCCTTGGCCGCCACCTCTTCCGCTGTCAGGTAGCGGCAGGTACGGTCGTAGCCGAGCGGCAGTTTGGCGGCCAGCGCCCGTTCCCGCTTCGCTTCCAGCTCTTCTTTCGTACAGAAGCATTTGTAGGCGTGGCCGCTGGCCAGAAGCTTTGCGGCTGCGGCCCGGTGATCGGCGGCGAATTCGGTTTGGTAGTAGGGGCCTTCGTCGTAATCAATACCAAGCCATTCCAAACCGTCGATGATACCCTGGGCCAGGGCTTCGCTCGAGCGCTCGGTATCGGTATCCTCAATGCGCAGGATCAGCTTGCCGCCCATTTTCCGGGCATACAGCCAGTTATAGAGGGCGGTGCGGGCGCCGCCGATGTGCAGGTAGCCGGTTGGGCTGGGGGGAAAACGCAGGCGAATTTCAGTCATGGAGCACTCTTTTTTTTGTTTATTATTCAGCCAGGGTACGAATCTTTTGTTCGTTGGCAGCGATCAGCTCGGCCAACCGGAACTGGATCATGGCTAGGCGCAGGTTGTCGCCGGGCCGCCGCACCTGGAAGTAGCGGTCACCGGATAAATGGTCGCTCAGGCGGCGCAGGCCCAGCTCGAAGGCGATGGTGAGCATCCCGGCGAAGAGGTGCGGTAACGGCGTCCGCTCACCGGCTTCGGCGTATTCCTGGCGGTAGCCGGCGAGAAACTTTTGGCATATATCAAGGTCGAAACGAATCGTCGCCACATCCGCCTCTTCTCCGGCTGGATTGGCCAGCGAGCGCAGGCAATCCCCAAGGTCGTGGGCGATCAGGCCAGCGGCGGCGGTATCGAGGTCGAAGAGACCGCGGGCCTGGCCGCTTTGGTCACAGATGAAATTTTCCCGCTTCGGGTCTCCATGCGTCACCTGGCGGCTGATTGTGCCCGCCGCTTCGGCTTTGGCAAAATAATCAGCCATCGGGCGGAAGCGTTCGATTACATCGCGGCACCAGCGCAATTCGGCTTTTTCCCGGGTGTTTATCGGGGTTTCGGCCAAGGCGCGGTCAGCGACCGCGAGGTAGTTCGGCGTATCATGAAAACCGGGTACGGTTGGTGGCAAACATGTGGGCGGCAGATCGGCGGTAAGACGGTGAAAACGGGCGAGGATCCTGCCCATGCTGTCCGGTTGCGCCATGACATCCGGCGCGTGCTCTTTGATGTAGCTCTGTGCCCGCCACAGGGCGCCGTCCGCCGACTGAAAACTATCGGCGCCGCTCAGGGTGGCAATGGGTTCGGCGACGCGGAAATTTTTGCCGCCGAGGTGGCTGGAAAGGACGGCGAAATTGGCCAGCACCCGGCGCGGATCGGGAAAAACCGCCGGATTGAGCCGCTGGACGACCAGGGAGCGTTCGCCATCTTGTTCGAGGAGAAAACCGCGATTGATATTGCCACCGGCCAACTCCCGTACCATCACTGTTCGGCCTGGTGGAAAATAGGCGGCGATAACCGCCGCCAGCTCATCCATGCTGTTCATCCACAGTACTCGCGGTGGCGAGCCGCGCCGCGCCGACGAGGACTGGATACGGATGCCGCACCAGGAAAATCGGAATTGTCGCTAACAGCTTCGCCATCATTGTTTTGTTGCCAAAGGCGGTGACCAAGGGCGCGAAGGATATTTTACCAACCAGGCGCGGCAAGATGCCGCCGGCCAGATACAGTCCGCCTCGGGCGTAAAATTTCAGGGTCAGGTTGCCGGCTTCGGCGCCGAGGATTTCAAGGAAAAGCGTCAGCACCTTCCGGCAGAGCGGGCAGAAATCCGCCGCCAGCGCCGCTTCAACGATCACCGGCGTCTTGTCGGCGGCGTCGGCCAGGCGACTGGCCACCTCCGCGCTCTCGGCGATCCCGCTCGTTTCCCGGCAGAATTTATAAAGATCGATCATGCCCAGCCCAGAGGCCAGCATCTCGTAACTGACCGATTCATAATGCCTGCGCATGAAGCGCAGCAGTTCGATCTGTTCATCGGTGGCCGGCGCGAAATCGCATTGACCGCCTTCGCCGCCGAGCGCGTGTTGGCAGCCGTCGCTCATAAAGAGCATACCTTCGCCCAAACCGGTACCTGGAGCCAGCACCGCCATGGTGGCGCCCGTTCGCCCCTCGCCTTTTTGCAGCGTCATGAGGTCATTGGTCTCAAGAAAAGGGAGAGCGGCGCAGAGGGCGGTCAGGTCGTTGAGCAAAAGCAGGGTGTCGAGGGCAAAGGCCTGACGCAGTTGTTCTCCCTCCACCGACCAGCCAAGATTGGTCAAATGGGCCTTATCGCCATCCACTGGCCCGGCGACGGCCAGGGCCAGGTGTTTTGGCGGACCGTCCGAGCCGCCATGTTCCGCCTGGTAGCGGCGTAGCAGCGCTTCGACGCTTTTGAAATCGCGGCTGGCGTAGCGGGCGAAGCCGAAAAACGAGCCATCCGCCGGATGATACACCGCCATTTCGCATTTGGTGCCACCGAGGTCAACCACCAGCACTGGGGCCGCGGCGAGCCGGGCTTCAGCCATCAATGTGGCGGATGTCGATGGCTTCGGTTTTGATTTTACCATCTTCGTCCTGCATCTTCATGATGGTGAACTCGAAGATCTGAGAGGAATCACTGAACAGATGATCGATGCCGATGTCGAGCGCCTTCGAGCAGTGGAAGAAGACGCTTTCCTGACGCAAGCCTTCTGGCGCCATCCGGTAGTAACGCATAAAGCCGAAGCCGCGATCGGTGTTGTAATTGATCGGCCAGCCGCGCTGCCGGTCTTCGTCCTGAGTGGCCGTCACCGGCAACAGGCGTGGCACCAGATAGCCGGAAAGGTAGTTGTCCGCCGCCTCCTTCAGCTCTTGGCTGACGTTGCGGAAGGCAATGACCTCGACGCGGCAGCCCATGCTTTGCAGCGCCTGGATCAGGCGGACGAAATCGCCGTCGCCACTGACCAGGATCACCCGGTCGAGGTTGCGCGCCTGTTCCAGGGCGTCGATGGCCAGATCCATGTCGGCGTTGGCCTTGGTGGTGACGATGCCCTCGTCATCGACGAAGTGCTTAACTATCTTCTTGATGACACGGAAGCCGCATTGCCGCAGCACATGATGGTAGCGGTACATGCGCTGGCGGTATTCCGAATCTTCCTTGCCACGCTCGCGGTCTTCGGCCAGATAGGCATTGGCGCGCAGGAGCGTCGATGAACCAATCTTGGCCAGATTGATCAGCGTGTCGTAGCGCATACCATAGCCGCCGCAGAGACGGATATTTTCTGAATCGACGTAAATTCCTGTTTTCATGGCAAATGGTAAGGATGAGTTTCAACCCGCTCACAGAATATAGCGGCTCAGGTCCTGGTCTTCGGCAATATCTTTCAGCCGGTCGCGGACGTAGTCGGCGTCGATGACCACGGTTTTTTCCGTTCGCTCAGAGGCGTCAAATGACAAGTCTTCCAGTACGCGCTCCATAACCGTATGCAGGCGGCGGGCGCCGATTTCCTCGGTGGCCTCGTTGACCCGCACGGCGATGGCGGCCATTTCCAGGATGGCATCATCGGTGAAGCGCAGTTCGATGTCCTCGGTTTGCATCAGGGCCACATACTGCCGGGTCAGGGCGTTTTTCGGTTCGGTGAGGATGCGGACGAACTCTTCTTTGCCTAATGAATGCAGCTCGACACGGATTGGGAAACGGCCCTGCAATTCCGGAATCAGATCCGAGGGCTTGGCGACATGGAAGGCGCCGCTGGCGATGAAGAGGATATGGTCGGTTTTCACTATGCCGTATTTGGTCGAAACCGTCGAGCCTTCGACAATCGGCAACAGGTCGCGTTGCACCCCTTCCCGTGACACCTCGGGACCGTGCCCGCCGCTGGAGCGGGAGGCGATTTTGTCAATCTCGTCGAGAAAAACAATGCCCGATTCTTCGGTGCGGCGGCGGGCCTCCTTTTTCACCCGCTCCATATCAATCAGACGCTCGGATTCCTCCTTGTGCAGGGCGACGCGCGCCTCGGCGATCTTCATGCGCCGGTTCTTGTCGTGGCGGGAAAACATCTTGCCCATGACATCCTGGAAATTCGACTGCAACTCTTCCATATTTGAACCGCCCATCACCTCGATCATCGGCATTGACGGCGCCTCTTTGAAGCTGACTTCCACCTCGCGTTCATCAAGCCGGCCGTCGCGCAGCATCTCGCGAAAACGCTCGCGCGTTGATGATTCCGGAGATTGCTGAGCCGGCAGCTTGCCGCCGGCCAGGGTAAAGGACTTATCGCCCTCTGGGCCGCCGACGGCAGCCTGCTGGCCGCTTGGCGGCAAAAGCAGGTCGAGGAGACGCTCTTCGACATGGGCCTGGGCGATACCCTCAACACGCTGACGTTCTTCTTCTTTAACCATGTTGATGGCCAGCTCGACGAGATCGCGGATGATCGATTCGACATCACGACCGACATAACCCACCTCGGTGAATTTCGAGGCTTCAACCTTGATGAAGGGTGAGCCGGCCAGCGCCGCCAGGCGCCGGGCGATTTCGGTTTTGCCGACGCCGGTCGGGCCGATCATGATAATGTTTTTGGGCAGGATTTCATTGCGCAGTGGTTCTTCTACCTGGCATCTTCGCCAGCGGTTGCGCAGGGCGATGGCCACCGAGCGTTTGGCGTCGGCTTGACCAATAATATATTTGTCCAGTTCGGCGAGAATTTCTTTCGGCGTAAGGGTGGTGTTGTCGTTCATGATGGCTGTTGGTTTGGGGAAAATTGTCGCGGCGCATCAGAAATCAAGAGGCGGGTATCAGGAAACAGGATTCTGGCACCTGGGCCTGTTCTTTCCTCTAGTATGCCGCTGACAGCGTAGCATGACAACCGGTGGCCGTCCAGCGGCGCGGATGGTTTTCTTCTTGTCAAGGCCGGGAAAAGAAAGGATAACAGGAGATGAGGTTTCCTTTTCTCGATTCCCCAAAAGGTGAGCGCGTGAAAAAACGTATCGGCATCCTGACCGCCGGTGGCGATAGCCCCGGCCTGAACGCGGCCATCCGTGCCATCGGCAAGACGGCGCTGGCCACTGGACGCATCGACATCATCGGTTTTCGTGACGGTTTCCGTGGCCTGGCCGAAGACCGCACCATGCCCTTGGCCTGGGACGACTTGGTATCGCTTCTGACTCTGGGCGGTACCATTTTAGGCACCAGCCGCGATAAGCCGCATAAGATGCTGGTCGATGGCGAAATCCGTGATATGACCGATGTCATTCATAAAAATTACCGGAAACGCAGGCTCGACGCCCTGATCTGCATTGGCGGTGGCGGCACCCAGAAAAATGCCTGGAAGCTGGCGCAAAAGGGTATGAATATTTTGACTCTGCCAAAAACCATCGACAAAGACGTCGGCATGACCGACATCACCTTCGGTTTTCACACGGCGATGGAAATTGCCACCGAGGCCATCGACCGCCTGCACTCGACGGCGCACAGCCACCACCGCATTATCGTCGTCGAAATCATGGGGCATAACGCCGGCTGGCTGGCTTTGGGCGCCGGCGTTGCCGGTGGCGCCGACGTCATTCTGATCCCGGAAATTCCTTATGATACGGAAAAAATAGCCGAGGCCATCCGCTGGCGGCAGCAGCGCGGGCGGCCTTTCAGCATCGTCGCCGTTGCCGAAGGGGCGATTTCCATCCAGGATTATACCCTCCTTGAGGAGATGAAAAAACGCAGGAGCGCCGCCAAAGGCGCGGAAAAGAAGAAAATCGCCGCGGAAATCGACCTGTTCGAGGCCGGGCGTCTTGGCAACACCCAGCGCCTCAGCCAGCGGTTGGAATATCTGACCGGCCTGGAATCGCGGCTGACCATTCTGGGCTATCTCCAGCGCGGCGGCACGCCGTCCGCCGCCGACCGTTTGCTGGCGACGCGCCTGGGTAGCGCCTGCGTTCATTATTTCGAGGAGGGATTGGCCGGTTACATGATCGCCGCCAGGGGCGAGGGTTCCGAGCCGGTACCGCTGAAAGACGTGG
>DOMU01000019.1:0-136 GCA_003509305.1 Desulfobulbaceae bacterium
CTCGGCCTGGCGCTGCCGGGCAACGGCACCGTCGTCGCCACCCATGTCGAGCGGGGCAAGTTGTTTGAGCGCGCCGCCGACCAGCTTCTGGAAATGACCGAAGCCTGGTACGGGCATGGCGATGATTCGGTTTTAC
>DOMU01000019.1:211-740 GCA_003509305.1 Desulfobulbaceae bacterium
CATTACCATGGCTGACATTGACGCCCTGTCGCGCCGCGTGCCGCATCTGTGCAAGGTTGCGCCATCGACGCCGGACTATCATATTGAAGATGTTCATCGCGCCGGTGGTATCATGGCCATTCTGGGGATGCTCGACCGGCTGGGGCTGATCGACGCCAGCGCTGGCCGCGTCGATTATAAAACTCTCGGCGCGGCGCTCGCCGACTGGGATATTGACCGCGCCAATCATCTGCCGGGAGCCGAGGCCTTTTACCGCGCCGCCCCAGGGAATACAGGACTGAATCTGGTTATGGCCTCGCAGGACAGCCGCTTTCCGGCGCTTGACCTCGACCGGGGAAAAGGCTGCATCCGCGACCTGGCCCACTGCTACAATCAAGACGGCGGCCTGGCCGTTCTTTTTGGCAACCTGGCCGAAAACGGCTGTATCGTCAAAACCGCCGGCGTCGATGAGGAAATTTTTGTTTTTTCCGGCCCGGCCAAAGTAGTCGATTCACAAGAAGAAGCCAGCGAGGCGATCCTCAGCGGTATT
>DOMU01000019.1:759-2769 GCA_003509305.1 Desulfobulbaceae bacterium
GATGCTCTACCCCACCTCGTACCTGAAGTCGATGGGCCTCGGTAAAGCCTGCGCCTTAATCACCGATGGCCGTTTTTCCGGCGGCACCTCCGGGCTGTCGATCGGCCATGTCTCGCCGGAAGCGGCGGCCGGCGGCGCCATTGGCCTGGTGCAAGACGGTGATCTGATCGAGATCAATATCCCAGCCCGCAGCATCCGCGTGGCCCTGACCGATGAAGAACTTGCCGCCCGCCGAAAAAAAGAAGAGATGAAAGGCAAAACCGCCTTTACGCCCGCCGGGCGAAAACGGCAGGTTTCCACAGCACTGAAGGCCTATGCCCTCTTGGCCGCCTCCGCCGATAAGGGCGCGGTGCGGATTTTGCCCTAGATATTGATGAGCTGTCTTCATTTGCCATGCCGCTGATGTGAGAGCCGAAGAGGATAACCCGCTTCGGCTGAAATTCCCTGGCCACTTCCCGCGCACAGAGGCGGGCAATGCTGATAATTGCATTTTTCATTTCAGGAAGAACTCATCCTTTTTTCGGCTTTTGTTACTCCCCCTGTCGGCTGCGCCAACATCTCCCTCTGAGAAAGGACTGGTTGAATGCCGCCGGAGGGAGCCGGGAGGAAAAATCGAAAGAGCAATGGAATAATACGATAAATACCGCGCTCCGTATCAAGCCGGATGCCGGTCAGGGAATCGAGCCGGTTAGCCCCCTGTTCCAGTCATGACCCAAAGTAAATTTTTCTCCGGAATAACTGATGAAAAGATTCTTCCGCACTTTCCTGTATATCTTCGCCGCCTTTGGACGCCTGCTGCGAACCTTGTATGCGGCGCTGTCGCTGATGATTTTTGCCGTCCTCATCATTTTCGTCACCGTTTTATTTTTTGCGGACCGCCCGCGCCCGGTTGAAAGCGGCAGTATCCTGAACCTGACTCTGCGTGGCGACATTGTCGAGGAGCAACCGGTCGTGACGCCCTTTGCCGAACTGGTCCGGCAAATGACAGCAAAGGACGATGACAGCGACTCTATTGTGCTGCAAAACGTCATCGACGTCATTGAGGCGGCGGCAGAAGATCAGAAAATCGCCGCCATTATCCTGAAAACCGCTGATCTTGGCCAGGCGGGTATCGATCAGTTGCAGCGGATTGGCCAGGCCCTGGAAGCATTCAAGAAAACCGGGCGGCGGGTTATCGCCACCGACGATTGGTATAACCAGAAACAGTACTACCTGGTCTCGTTCGCCGACACGGTCATTATTAACCCGATGGGAGCCATCTCACTCCATGGATTCGGCAGCTATCCGCTGTATTTTCGCGAGGCGCTCGATAAATTGCGCATCCATTTTCATGTCTTCAAGGTCGGCGCCTACAAATCGGCGACCGAACCGCTGACCGCTAACGCCATGTCCGAGGAAGCGCGGCGGCACAACCAACAATGGCTGTCGTCCCTGTGGCAAACCTTCAGCGGCGACATCGAAAAACGGCGCCGTCTGCCGCCGGGCCGCCTGCAAAAATATATCGACCAGACAAGCGAGGAAATGCGCAAGGCCGATGGCGACAGCGCGCGAATGGCCAGAAATGCCGGCTTGATTGATGAAATCTTCACCCGCGAAGAGACGCTCGCCTACCTGAAGAAACTCGGCAGCCTGACGGCGAATGGCGAGCTGAAAACCGTATCCTTCAGAGAATACTTTTCCCATCTGATCCCATCCCATCAGAAACGGGACGGACAGCCTGGACAAATCGGCATTATCATCGCCGAAGGACAGATTGTCCCCGGACGGCTGGCCCTGGGAGGCATCGCCGCCGACACGCTGGCGGCAACAATTCGTGAAGCAAGGGGAAATAAAGACATCCGCGCCGTCGTCCTGCGCATCAATTCCGGCGGCGGTTCAGCCTTCGCTTCGGAAATCATCCGGCAGGAACTGCGGCAACTGCAAAAAAGCGGCAAAAAACTGGTGGTGTCGATGGGGCCGGTCGCCGCCTCCGGCGCCTACTGGCTGGCGGCGGGCGCCGATCAAATCTGG
>DOMU01000140.1 GCA_003509305.1 Desulfobulbaceae bacterium
TTTTCAGGCTGGTGAAGAAAACCGCCGCTATTCTGGGTTCCGGCTACGATATCGAGATCGTCGAGGCGCACCATAATAAAAAGAAAGATGCGCCAAGCGGTACCGCCATCAAACTGGGTGAACTGGCCGCCGAGGGCTTGGGCGAACACCTGTCCGAAGTGGGTGTCTTCTGCCGCGACGGCATCATCGGTGAGCGGAAGCCGGGTGAGATCGGTATTCAAAGCATCCGCGCCGCCGATATCGTTGGCGAACACACCGTCTATTTCGCCGGGCCGGGCGAGCGCATCGAGCTGAGCCACCGAGCCCACAGCCGCGATCATTTCGCCAAGGGCGCGATGGTTGCCGCCGCCTGGTTGCCGGGCAAAAAGAATGGTCTGTACAGCATGGATGACGTATTGGGATTAGGGGATTTCTGAGTGGCAGAAGACGATCCGCGGATTTTTATCGGCCTGGGTTCCAACCTGGGTGATGGGATGCGGCAGTTGCTTGCCGCCTGGGGTTTGCTGGCAGCGACGCCGGGTATTTCCCTGATCCGCCTGTCCAGTCCTTATCGCAGCGCTCCGGTTGGCATGGTCAGCGATAACTGGTTCACCAACGCTGTTGGAGAAATCCATAGCAATATGTCACCGCTATCACTCTTGCGCCATCTCCTGGCTATTGAAACGACCAGGGGCAGGTGGCGTGATCCAGCAAAAAGCGGCCATCAGAACCGCACCCTCGACCTCGATTTGCTCTACTACGGCGGTTTACAACTGACGACAGCCGATTTGCGCTTGCCTCATCCGGAACGGCTCAAGCGTCTTTTTGTGCTGGAGCCGCTCGCGGAAATCGCCGGTGATTTCACAGATTGCGAGGTATCGCGCCCGGTGATGGCACTCTTGGCCGATCTGCGCCAGCGTGAGACCACTTTGCCCGAACAACGGCGCCAAAGCCTTTATGCCGCGACCTGGCCGGAAATTGGGCAACGTTTTTAATGGTGCGACGAAGGGAGGCTCCTCTGCCAGCCGCACGGCCAAGCTATTTCAATTACGCGCTCATGAGGGGCGCGACCATCTGCTGCGTCGCCTGCTGACCAAATGCTTGTTTCAATCCACGCGCCTGTTTCATCTTTACCCGCGTTTGCCGCGACTATATACTTAATCCATGAATAGCTGCCATTCTTCTCCACAAATTTGCGCGAGCGAGTGAAGGAAGGCGGGCAGCGTAACCCCGTTCAGCGTGTAAATTAACAGGAGGCGGACATGATTATGATCGTGGCGGAAGCGCTTGTGAAGAAAGGTTGCACCGAACAGTTCATCAAGGCGGCGGCACCGTGCATTGCGGGCACGAGACAGGAAGCGGAAAATATTTCTTATGATCTCCTGGTTGATACGTCCAATCCGTGCAAGTTTACTTTTGTCGAACAGTGGGTGAAAAAAGAATCTCTGGACCAGCATACGCGGACCGAGCATTTCAAAGCCTTTGGGGCGGCTATCAAGGACCTGCTGGCAGAGAAGTTTGTCATCAATGCCTACGATGCCAAAAAATTGTAGTCAGAAACGCCAGAAAGACAGGCGCTACTTCCTCGCCGTGCTCAAGTCCTTCCGAGCGTTCTTTCGTTTGCCACCGGCTTTTCTTTTTTTGCGGAAAAGCCGGCCTATTGCAAATCATCCAGCACCGCCTGAAAATCCGGCCACAGCGGCGCGACAAAGAGCATTTCCTGACCCGATATGGGATGGGTCAGCGTCAGGCGCTCGGCGTGCAGCATCTGCCGGGGAAAACGGCTGGCGCCAGCTTGACCGTGACGGCCGTAGACCTGATCGCCAGCTACCGCATGGCCGATCGAAGCGAGATGGACACGGATCTGATGGGTGCGCCCGGTTTCGATATGCAGCCGTACCAGTGTCAACCCGGCGAATTCCTCCTCCACCCGCCAATTGGTGATAGCCTGACGCCCGGATGGAAGCACCGTCATTTTCTGCCGGTTGACCGGATGCCTGGCAATCGGCGCGTCGATGCGCCCGGTCTTCGTGATAAAATGGCCATGGGCCAGCGCCAGATACTCTTTTCGCACCCGCCGCCGCTGGAACTGGGCCACCAGCAGCCGGTGAGCGTGTTCATGTTTGGCCACCGCCAGGACACCAGAGGTGTCTTTGTCGAGCCGATGCACGAGGCCGGGCCGGGCGGCGTCACCCACCTGTGCCAAAGTGGCGCAATGATACAGCAGGCCACTGGCCAGCGTGCCTGTTATATTGCCGCTGCCGGGATGGACAACCAGGCCAGGCGGCTTGGCAATGACAAGCAGGGCATCGTCCTCGTACAAAATGGTCAAGGGGATTTTTTCGGCGGCCAGTTGGGACGGTGGCGGCGCTAAGAGGACGCCCGTGATACGTTCGCCGCCACGCAAACGATAAGCTGATTTCTTCGTTTGACCATCGACCAGTATTGCCTCAGCCTTCAGTGCCACGGCAAGAGAGGCCCGTGATTGACCGGGAATACGCAGGGTCAAAAATTGGTCGAGCCGCAACCCGGCGCTGTCCCGCTCAACAACCAGGTCAAGTTCAGCGCCAGACGGGTCGGAAGTCATAAAACGGCGGGTAGGAATCAGGAAAAAATCCGCTCAATACGCTGGGTGACGGCACTTTCGTCAACCCGCTGCACCAGGGACAGTTCGGTCACCAGCAGGTTTTTCGCGGTGTCGAACATCTTCTTTTCGCCATAGGAAAGGTCTTTGTCGATGCTGAGCAGAAACAGGTCGCGCAGCACCGCCGCCACCTCAAACAGAGAACCGCTTTTGATTTTCTCCATATATTCCCGATAACGGCGGTTCCAGGTCAACCCTTCCAGGCCGATGGTGCGGTCTTCGAGGATACTGATCACCTCTTCGACCTGATCCTGTGGCACCAGAGCGCGCAGACCACCACTGGCACTGGTGGTCGGCACCATGATCCTCATCTTGCTGCTGATGATTTCCAACACATAAAAGGTACTGTCAGCGCCACCGACGGACTGGGTTTCTATCTTTTTAATCACGCCAACGCCATGGGCCGGATACACGGCCAGATCGCCTTCGGAAAACATGGATGCCACCTGAACGGAAGGAGCGGCGTTTTCAGAGAATGGGGGAAAACGCTGGATGCGAACGCCCGCATAGAAGCAAACGACGCCTGCGGCTACAGGCTTATAATTTACCACAAATTGATATCCGACGCAGTCCTTTTTCCCCCAGCGGTTTTCGTTGGCCACCTCTGGCCGGGATGGTATAGTCGCGCCTCAACTTCAGGAAGACCGCCATGACCGATTCCACCGATTCCTTCCCGCCCACCACTGACCGTATTTTTGTCCAGCCGCTTACCGCCGCTGATTTTGTCTTCGACGCCCAGGTCAGCGCCGTTTTCGACGATATGGCCAATCGCTCAGTCCCCGGCTACCACGAAGTCATCACCATGAGCGGGCGGTTGCTCGCCTCTTTTCTCGAAAATGGCGATACGATCTGCGACCTCGGCTGCGCCACCGGCGAAACCATTTTGGCCCTGTCCCGGCAACTCCAGCAGCGGTTGCCAGAGCGGCGTTTCGACTGGCTGGGACTTGATTCGTCCCAGGCGATGGTCGAAAAAGCGCGGGACAAGGCGCGGCTGGCACAAACGGATGATTGCCATTTCGCCGTCGCCGATATCATGGACTATGATTATCCGGCCTACGGCGCCTTTATCCTGCACTATACGCTGCAATTCATCCGCCCAATGCAGCGCCAGGCTTTACTTACCACGCTCTTTCGGGCGCTCAAGACCGGCGGTATCCTACTGTTGAGCGAAAAGGTCATCGTGGCCGACCGTCTTTTCAGCCGGGAATTCATCGCCCGCCATCTGGAGTTCAAAAGGAATCACGGCTATTCAGCGCTCGAAATCGCCCAGAAACGGGAGGCCCTGGAGAACGTCCTCGTGCCCTTTTCCATCGAAGAAAATCTGACTATGCTGCGCCAGGCCGGTTTCGCCGAGGCGGCGGTTTTCTACCAGTGGTTTAACTTCGCCTCGTTCATCGCTGTCAAAGGTGAATGAGTGGCCGCCCCAATAGGGTAGGCCCAGAGTTCTTCCCATAAATAAAAATCAAGGAAAAACAATCCCCAGGGCAAATAACAGGCTGTGTAAAAGCGCCAGTTGAGCGGTGGCGGCAAGTAAGCTGTTAAGCTGTTGACCCTGGCGGATAGCGAGGCGCCGCCACAGCCACCAAGCGAGTGGCAGGGTCAATAAGGGCAGGCACAGGGATGGANNGCCCGCGATAGAGGCTCATTGCCACCGGAATCAGATAACTGCCAAGCAGCAGCGCCCGATAGACAACAAGGCTTTTCCCGCGACCGAGCATGACGGCAAGCGTCCGTTTGCCCGCCTTGGTATCGGTCGCGATGTCGCGGTAGTTGTTGACCAACATAATCGCCGCGATCAAAAGGCCCGGCGGCAGGGCGGCGATGAAGGCGAGCCAGCCATAATGACCTC
>DOMU01000065.1 GCA_003509305.1 Desulfobulbaceae bacterium
CCGACGAGCGCCAGACCCACAACCCGTGGCCGCAAGAGAGCCGCCGCCCGCTCCAGCCACAGCGAACCATCCGCCAGCGGCAGCAGGTGTTTCGGACGCCCCATGCGGCTGCTTTTGCCGCCGATAAGCAGGCATCCCCACAACGGCGGTTTGCTGGATACGTTGGTCATATCTCCACTCCCGGACAAATTCGGCCAGAACCTGTTTCCTGTAACCTGGCCGGCAGGGCTTGCGCGTCGGGCGGTAAAAATGGTATTGCACCGCCCGTTTTTGTCGAAATATTTCAATATACCACGGCTCACCGCCGCCGTAAGCCCAAAGACCAGTGGTCAATTCCACCAACATCATGCCACCGAATCCCGACGATTTTCTCCTTTCTTCCTACCGCTACCATCTGCCAGCGGCGCAAATCGCCCAGCATCCGGCCAGAAAGCGCGATCAGGCGCGACTGCTCATGCTGAACGCGGAAAACGGTCAGATCGGGCATGGCCATTTCGCCGATATTATCGGCTTGATTGATAAAAATGACGCGGTCATCATGAACGACACGCGGGTCTTTCCGGCGCGCCTCCATGGCCACAAATCCAGCGGCGGTAAGGCCGAGGTCTTCCTGCTCGAATTTCCGCGCCGAATCGCTCCCGGCGAGGCGCTGGCCCTCGCGTTAGTGAAAAGCTCGAAACGGCCCAAACCCGGTGGTGAGATTTTCATCAGTGATGGCTTCGGCGACAGCCTGCGCTGTCTGGTCGAAGAGGATGTGGGCGATGGCAAACTGCTGCTGCGATTGTCTTGGCCAGCAAACGAGGATTTGCCCGCCCTGCTCGAACACCTGGGACAAATTCCACTGCCGCCCTACATCAGCCGCGACGAACGACCGGCGGCTCAAAGCCAGGACCGGGAACGCTATCAAACCGTTTATGCCGACAAGCCCGGCGCCGTCGCCGCTCCCACCGCCGGGCTGCATTTCACGCCGGAACTGTTGGCGGCGCTTGAAGAAAAAGGTGTTCGCCTCGCCCGCCTGACATTGCACGTCGGCTATGGCACCTTTGCCCCGGTACGCGGCGGCAACATCCTCGATCACGCCATCCACAGCGAATATATCGAGGTGCCAGCGGACTGCGTGGCGGTCGCCCGCGACACGAAACGCCTTGGCGGCAAAGTCTGGGCGGTGGGCACGACGACAACACGGGCGCTGGAATTCGCCGCCCGCTCAGGGAAGCTCGAACCCACCAGCGGCTGGTGCGATCTCTACATCTATCCGGGATTTCAGTTTCAGGTCGTCGACAATCTGATCACCAACTTCCATCTGCCGGAAACATCTCTGATGTTTCTCGTCGCGGCCCTGTGTGGGCGGGAACAGTTACTCGCCTGCTACGAGACCGCCATCCGGGAAGGCTATCGCTTTTATTCCTACGGAGACGCCATGGCGGTGTACCGCCGGGTATAATCNNAATCGGTTCACGAGGCGCTGGCCGGACAACTGGCGCAGCAGCCACCGGAAGGACAGGAGGAAGAACTGGCGTCGGTGGATTTACCGGTGCCGCCACAACCGGCACTGGCATAGCCATCGGCGTACCAACCACCGCCCTTCAGTTGAAAGGAGTTGACCGACATCAGCTTTTTCAGATGGCCGCCGCAGGTTTCACAAACGGTCAGCGGCGCGTCGCTTATCCGCTGCTGCGCCTCGATCACTTTTTTGCAGGACTCACATTCGTACTCATATACAGGCATGACATTCACCTCACATTGAAAGGACGTCCTGACCACCGGGCCGTCCCAAAATTTCGCGGTCGAGAACATATGCCTTGCCCGCCGGACTGTCAAGCGTATCAGAAAACGGAAGACAGGTGGCGGATGACAGGGAAAAATAAAGCGCTTCGCGCCAGAAAAGGGCGCATCTCGCATCCTGGCTCGTTTATGCACCTTATTGACGGTTTATATTTCCAGCAGGGCAACAGTTTCCAGATGATGGGTTTGCGGGAACATGTCGATGGGCTGAAGGGCGCGTATGCTGAAACCGGCTTGACTGAAGGACGACAAATCGCGGACAAGGCTGGCGGGATCACAGGAGATGATAACAAGCCGCCCACTACACANNACGCCGGCCCGTGGCGGGTCCAGGAGAATAAGGGAAAATCGCTGGCCGCTCGTCGCCAGCGCCCGGCAGAAGCCGTGGACATCGGCCTTGTCGAAGCGGCAGTTGTCAAGGCCGGTCAAACGGGCATTCTCTCTGGCCTGGCGGATGGCCGCCCCCTGCCCCTCGACGCCGACAAGAGATTTCACCCGAAGNNCGGGCCAGAGGAATGGAAAAATTGCCGGCGCCGCAAAAAAGCTCAAGCACATTGTCGTCCCGTGTCGGCACCGCCCAGGAGACAACCAATTGCAACAGCGCCTGGTTCTGCTCGATATTGACCTGGGAAAAACCGCCGACCGGCCAGCGCAAAATCGCGCCTTCCGACAAAACCGAGCTGGCCGGATAGGTCAGGGAAAGCGGCTCGCCACCGGGCTGCCTGTCATCCTCGCCATTGCGGTGAATCGGCGGTTCGCGCGGAAATTTTTCGCCGTAAAAAAAGATACGGCCCAAAATTGGCGCCGCCTCAAGGCAGCGCCGGGCCTGCTTGCGGCCTGCCGGGCGACTGGGGCGAAGCAGGCGAATCAGCAGATCCACCCGGTTTTTATCGGGATTGAGAAGAAATTCCACCTCTTCGGCCACGGCCAAAATGGCGCGGAAGTCTTGGCTGGCCATGACCGCCGACAATGCCGCATTGATTTCTGGCCGTGCCAACAGGCAATGACCGATGGCCACAGTCTCGTGCGAACGAAAGCCGCGAAAAGCCAGGCGACCATGTCCGCCCACCGTCAG
>DOMU01000022.1 GCA_003509305.1 Desulfobulbaceae bacterium
GCTGCCAGCCGATGCCGACCAAACGAAAGATACCTGTCTGCCGCTGCATCGGCGCCCGGAATTCATCGCCACCATCTGCCCCAAATGTGGCCAGGCGGCCCGCCGCGAGACCGACACCATGGATACCTTTGTCGAATCATCGTGGTACTTCGCCCGCTTCACCAGCCCGCGGTATGAGGATGGCCCGGTCGATAAAGCGAAGGCCGCCTACTGGCTACCCGTTGATCAGTATATCGGCGGCGTCGAGCACGCCATTCTGCACCTGCTCTACTCCCGTTTCTTTGTCAAGGTGATGCGCGATCTCGGCTACTTGACCATTGACGAACCGTTCACCAACCTCTTAACTCAGGGCATGGTGATTAAGGACGGCGCCAAGATGTCGAAGTCGAAGGGCAACGTCGTCGACCCCGATGAACTGATCCGCGAGTATGGCGCCGATACCGTGCGCCTGTTCAGCCTGTTCGCGGCGCCGCCGGAACGCGACCTGGAATGGAACGCCAAAGGGGTGGATGGGGCGTCGCGATTTTTGAACCGTCTGTACCGTTACACGCTGGAACTGGGCGACAAGCCGCTGGCGGCGCAATCCGCCGTAAGTGAGGCTGAGACGACGATGCAACGGAAAATTCACCAGACGATTAAACGGGTGACGGAAAATATTGAGAACAATTTCCACTTCAATACCGCCATCAGCGCCATTATGGAACTGTTCAACAGCCTTGGCGATACGGCATCGTTGCCACTGTATTGGCGCCGCCAGGCAATGAAAACCATCCTTTTGCTCTTGTCGCCGATGTCGCCGCATTTCTGCGCCGAGATGTGGCAGGCGATGGGCGAGGCGGGCGATATCGCCGCCCAGCCCTGGCCCGCCTGGGATGAAACCATCGCCCAGGAAGAGCGGCTGACCATCGTCGTGCAGGTACAGGGCAAGGTACGGTCGCGCCTGTCGGTCGAGGCAAATATCGACGATGGGCGCTTAATCGAAATGGCCCTGGCCGATGAAAATGTCATGCGAGCCATCGCTGGCAAAACGGTGCGGAAGACCGTCGTCGTCCAGAACAAACTTGTCAATATTGTGCTCTGAGAGTATCGTCTGCCAGTTTTACGGACGAAAATATATCATATGACTGACTGGGGAGGACTCATCTTGAAAACCGCCATCCGCTGCTGCACCCTCTTTATCGCCGCCTTGCTGCTTCTCGCCTCCTGCGGCTACCGCAACCCCAATATCTACAATGGGCCGGACCGGACCGTCTACATCACCGACTGGAAAAACCGCACCAGCGAGCTGGGTATCAACACCAAACTGTACCAAAGCCTGATCCGCTGGTTTCAGAATTCCAAGTCGCTGCATGTCAGCGCCGAACGCCAGGGGGCCGATCTGATCCTGGCCGGCGAAATTAAGTCGATCTATTTCCCCAGTCGTTCGTATGGCTCGAACAATATCGCCGTCCAAGGACGCATGATCCTCACTGTGCGTTACATCCTGAAAGATTTGCAATCGGGGGCGGTACTTTTAGAAGAGCAGAATCACGCTTTCGGTGAAGACTATCTGATTTCCACCGATTCCGCCGTCACCCGCGACAACGAGAACGACGCCATTGAGCGGGCGCTGAAAGATCTGTCACAGAAGATATATCAGCGCTGCCTGATTGTAATTCCCAAGTTGGAAGAGATGCGCCAAACGGCGGCCGAAAGCAAACAGGAGCAGGCGAAAGAGCCGCAAGCGGAAGCATTGGGCAGATAATTTTCCGGATTTTCAGCCTGGCCCTCGTGTGATGTGTGACCGACAAAGCCGCTGCTGTTGCCAACGTTGGCTGCCGGTCACGCACACAGTCCGCAGGCGGCTTGTGTATCCTTTATCAAGAGGCCCCGCCCCTCACTCCAGTGAGGCGATAAGACTGTTCAAAAAGGCCGTCGTCTCTTCCCGGGTTAAAGCGTGGCTGCCGGGGATATGGTTTCTTACATAATCGGAGAGGATGGCGGCCAGCGTCTGGTTTTTGATGAATAAGCTGCTGGCTATGTCCTGTTTGTACTTGTCTTGATTGTACTCAACCATCACCCCGATATTTTCAAACGCGGAAAGAATATAGCCGTCGGCTAAAATTTTTTTCCTGGTAATCAGCAGGGTATAGCTATCGTCGCCGTCGTTGTTGCGGTCTCTCGCCTGTGTGAAAATAACGCGCAGTTGTTCTTTATCGAAAGGTGGCATGAACGTGAGATGGTCGCTGAGACGACCGCTTATCGCCAATTGGCGCAGACCATTCATGGAGTGGAGGTTGATGCGGCGATTGGTATAGCTTGTGGCCCGCCGTTGCTCGATACCGGCCAGGAGCGTTCGCAGCCCTCCGCCCTCGTCGTTTTCCAGGCACAAGGTCTTTTCGATGGCGTCGAGTTCCTGGGCCGGAATTTTGGCCCGCATACTTTCGTAAACCGACATCGGGATGTCATCGTAACAGAAATTCGGCTTCAAAAGATAATAATTGGTACTTTGCTGCAGTTCAAGCAGGCGGTTCGAGAATACATCAAAACTTGCATAGTCCAGGTTCAATACGCCATGGCTTTCCTTGAAGTACTGGTAATTGTTTGACCAGAAGTCAAAGACGCTCTTGTCGAGCGTGGACAGGCAACGAGACAGGCCCTGGTTATGGAAAGAAAGAAAAAAGTACCGCGGCGGCTCATCCTTGCAGTTGACATCTATAATCAGTTTGTCCTCGTAAAAGTCGATGGCTTTGAGCCTGGGACTGTAGTAGACGGAGTAGCATTGGTATTTCAGTAACGGAAGAAGAGATATCAGGGTATTGATGTTCTGCTCATATGCTTTTTCCTGAAATATCGCCAGATGCTCGATGCTGACCCGTTCCGATGTCGCCAGCAGTTTTTCGATAAAAGACAAAACCGATCCGGCGGTGTCTTTTCCCAGACAGTTGATCATTCTGATCGCGCATGAGGCCTGCGGTCGCCGGACCAGGTCTTCAATCAGATCGTAAAGCTCCTCCGACGTCCGTAACAAAGTATCTCCCGCATGATAGGCGAAGTCGAAGACCTTCGGCTTCGTCAACATCTCCCCCTGATCGAAAACAAATTGGTCAAAGGCGTGCCTGGCGGCAATCATGGCGCTGTCAAAGGCCGATAAACCGACCAGCAGCTCAAACTCCCGCCTCTCGGCGTCATCAAGGCACAGGACGCGGATAAACTTGGCTTGTACCTCAGGCGACATACGCANNCGAGGATAAACTTGGCCTGCACCTCAGGCGACATACGGCTGATGCCGGTCATGTAGCGGTAGAGGGACGAGCGGCTGAAGCCGAACAACCGCGGCAGCCCCTCTATCGGCATGTTTTTCTTTTTGCATATGCCGGTCAGATATTTATACAGATCCTCGCTGCGCATGTCAGGTATCCGATCAATTATATATAGTCGTTCTCAAAACAAATCAACCACAGGCTTAAAGCAGTACAAGCCATATCTTCCGTGTCATGCCGCGCGTAGTCGTGGCATCCATGATGGATTCCACGACTCCCTTCGGTCGCGCGGAAT
>DOMU01000107.1 GCA_003509305.1 Desulfobulbaceae bacterium
GGGCGATGACTCGGTGGCCGGCCGCCTGCGCGCCGCCGTCGATAACATTTTCGACTACGCCGAAAAGATCAACTTCACGGGCCTTGGCCTGGTTGGCCTGGTTGGATTGTTATTCAGCATCGTCATGGTTTTCGGCCACCTCGAAGACGCCTTGAACAGCATTTGGCATGTGCCGGAAGGCCGGTCGTTTTTACGCAAAATCACCGATTATCTGGCTGTACTTCTGGTGATGCCGCTGTCGGTCAATATCGCCTTTGCCGCCACCGCCCTGGAAAAAAGCCCCAAGCTCGCCGCCGCTCTGCATACAGTTCTGCCCTTTCCCTGGCTGCAAACGGTTTTCATCAAATTTCTGCCCTTTGTCGGCCTGACTTTGACGCTGCTCTTTATCTACCGAATTTTCCCGATGGCACAGGTGCGGAATGGCACCGCTCTGGCCGGCGCCGCTTTGGCCAGCATCTGCTGGCTGACCTATCAGAACATCTGCATCAACCTACAAATTGGCCTCAATAATCTGAACGCCATCTACGGCTCGTTCGCCGCCCTGCCACTGTTCTGCGCCTGGCTGAACGGCGCTCTTTTGATTCTTTTGATCGGCGCCCAGTTCGCTTTTGCCTGCCAACATGCCACTGGCTATGTTATCGCCCCAGAGCGGAAGACCCTGGCCCGGCGCCTCGACGCGGCGCTTGCCATTATGAAAGCGGTGCGGGATGGATTTGCCAACCGTCAGCCGCCGGACGCTCAGAGCATCGCCGCCGGTTTGCCGCATCTGCCGGCCGACCTGCTGGCGGAGATAATCGGTGAGTTAGAGCGGACACGGCTTCTTTACCGTGGCGTCAGCGGCGAACTGCTGCCAGCGGGCGCGGCGCTTGACCGGCAAACGGTGCTGGAAACGCTGCTTAGCCCACATTGTCACGAAAATGACCGTCAGGCGTAAAGAGAAGCGCTTCCCGCAATTTGAACAGGTGTGACAGCTTCACGAACAGATGAGGCGAACACCATGTCCAAGCGTAAAAATCATGTACCGGCGTTTCAGGTCAAGGCGGCGCGGGCTGGCAAACCCGCATCAATAACACTCCGCGCGAATGGCTTGGCAAGTGATTTTTTCTTGTTCCAGGAGGCTTCAAAGATGGATACTCCCGATTACCTTGCCGGAAACGGGGCCTTCGGCTAAGCTGACCGCCGTCCCGCCCGCAAAAGTGGCGGTTTCCTCTTTCNNGCCCGTCGCCCGCCATGCCCGCCGATAAACCCGCTGAAATCGCCACCATCGTCACCTTCGGCCCATCCGGTTCCGCCTGCTTTATCGCCGCCCGCCACTACGCCCCAGCCGCTTATATCCTTTTGGTATCACAGCGCCGGGAAATTTTCGCCGCCCTGGCCGAGGGCCGCGCCGACCGCGCCCTGATCCCGGTCTATAACACCAGGGAAGGCGACGTAAAGGAGTTCTTCCGTTTGCAGGGCGACGACTTCACGGGCTTCTGGGTCGATAACGTCGTGCTGTCAACGCAACTCTCTTTGGGCCGGTTGCCGGCGGCGGCGGAATCTCGCGTCAGAGTGGTGATGGGCAAGGTCAGCGCCTTACGCCAATGCGCCGACTATCTGGAAAAACATTTTCCCGACGCCAGCCAGATCGCCACACCGGACATCGAAGCGGCCATCATCGACATCAAGGCTGGCGCCAGGCTCGATTATGCGGTGATCGANNCTGAAAAGCTCTTGCTCCAGCATGGCCTGGAATTGGCCGAACGCGAACTGGCCGCCCACAACCGCACGCGCTACGCTGTCCTGGGCCGGCAACTGGCCGGGGAAAGCGGCTATGACGCCACCGCTCTTGTAACGCGGCCCCTGGCCGACCGGCTCGGGCTGTTAGCCGATGTCATCGGCGAATTCACGCGCCGTGGCGTCAACATTCTCGACCTGCAAACCCACAGCGACGCCCAGACGCAGAAGCTACGGATTTTTCTTGAAGTCGAGGGCCATATCGCCACGCCGGCGCTGNNTGGAAAACCACGTCATCCACGAAAACGAGCCGCTGCGCTTGCTTGGCTCGTTTCCCCGCGTCGATATGCGCGTCAAGCTGATTAAAAGTTTCGGCTTCATCGGCACCGGCACAATGAGCAAGTGGTTCGCCGAGCGTTTGTCCGGCGAAGGTTATATCACCAGACTCTGCGGACGGACGACAACGCTGCGCCCGGAAATGATGATCCCGAATATCGACGTTCTGGTGATCTGCGTGCCGATTTCCGTCACCGCCGCCACCATCAGCCGTTACGCGCCACTCTTGAAAAACGGTCAGGCCCTGATCATTTTGGCCGGTGAGGCCGAAACGACGCTGCAAACCGCTTTGGACGCCACCGGCTCCGGCGTCGAGGTGATGTTCGTCCACAACCTGTGGGGGCCGCAGGCGGCGACGATGAAGGATAAAAACGCCACCGTCACCAGGACGCCGAAAAGCGGCGCCTTCTGCAGCGAATTTGAAGCCTTTCTCTTCAAGTACGGCGCCGAGATCAACCACGACGACCCGCGCCGCCACGACCTGATGATGGGAGTCGGCCAGAAGCTGCCGACCGCCGTTTCCGTGGCCATGGCCAAAACTCTGGCCGACAACGCCATCGACTGCGATGCCCTGGGCCGCCACAGTACCCTGACCTCGCAATATGGCGTGCTCGCCATGGCCCGCGTCCATAATCAGAACCCGCGCACTTATGCCGAAATCCTGGCCAGCGGCGGCGATGGGCGGAAAATCGTCCGTGATTTCGCCGCCAATATGGCCACCGTCATCGCTTTGGCCGAGGATGGCGACATCGAAGGCATCGAAAATATGATCACCGAGAACAGCCGCTATCTCGGCGAGCGTTTCCTCAAGCACCGCATGAAACAGGCCAAGGCCGTTGACGCCCTTTTAAGTGACGGGGCCATGAAGGGCGAAGGCTGAACCTGATAATAAATAACTCTTTAATTCGATCCGGGAACTGACCATGCTTACCTCATCAAACATCATTGACGAAATTCATATCTGCCCGAACTGCGGCCAGAAAATGGCCTGCTGCCAGGCGCCGCCAATCCATGTCGGCGACGGCCTCGGCTGGGGTTCGGAATATCTCTTTATCTGCCTGAACGACAATTGCCCGCTCTTTCTCAACGGCTGGGAACATTGCGAAATCGACTACGGCCACAGCGCCTCGTATCGCTATATGGAGTTGCCGGGCAGCAGGGAATCAAACGTCATGATGGTGGCCGGCAAAGACGCCTTCAAGGGCAGTGTCGTTGATAAAAATGAACTGTCCAGGCAGGACAAGCGCCAGAAAAAGATCGCCGGAGCGGTGGCCGATCTGCAAGGGGCCGAGGCGGCGGGCAACTTCGCCCCGGCCTTATACCTGGCCTGCGAGGAGGCGGCGAACCTCAGCGACCGGCGCCGGGCCATAACCATCCTGGCCAAGATCGCCGGGCCGGAGATTATCGACCCGCTGCGCAATCACAAATTCCGCGACCCGGCCCTGGAAGCGGAAAGCAACACCGCCATCAAAGCGATTCTCGAACGCCACTACCTGCGCGAATGCCCGCATTGCTATGAGCTGATCAAGATGCGGGCGAAGAAGTGCAAGCACTGCGGCAGTGAGATCGCGTAACTCTGTTTTCTTTTACACCCGATTCTCAACCGCAAGGCCAGAAGCATCCCCATAAATCTTTCAGCGAGAGTGGGGATGCTGAGGCGTTTCTCTGTTATTCCATTTCTATTTTGATATGTCCCTTTCTCTGAGGGGAATGTCGGCATAGCCGACAGGGGGAGTTATAAAAGCCACGGGAAAGATCAGTGCATCCTGAAATGAAAAATGGGATAAGCTGTTTGAAACAGTTATAAATATCGGGACGGAGTCGCAGCTTGCTCCAATTGCTCTTCGTCATATAAAAGAGAAGACACTCCAATTTCCAGATTACGATGCAATTTATCATTGACGGCCCCGATATTCCAGACACGCTTTTACAGGCCCACGAAGAAGGCCGCGTGGTGTTTTTCTGCGGTGCGGGAATTTCTTATCCAGCGAAACTGCCTGGGTTTCAGGATTTGGTTGATGGGATTTATGAGCGGCTAAGCACCACCCGTGAAAGAGATGGTGAGAAATCGTCCTATAAAAATAAACAGTTCGATACCACACTCCACTTGCTGGAGCGCCGTTACCCTGGAGGGCGGACCGCAGTCCGTAAAGTGGTACCGGAAATTTTGCTGCCCTCAACATATCCAAAAGGATCAAGCGACACACATGCCACCCTGCTGCAATTGTCCAGATGCCGCAAAGACAATTCTTACAGACTAGTCACCACCAATTACGACCACCTTTTCAGGGAAGCGGTGGAAAATAATAATTGGGATATTCCTTCCTATGCCGCGCCAGCCTTACCCGTTCTGAAAAAAAGCCGTTGGAATGGCATCGTATATCTGCATGGCCTTCTGCCGGATGCGGCGGATGAGAACGCGCTGAACAACTTGATACTTACCAGCGGTGATTTTGGCCTCGCCTATTTAATCGAGAGATGGGCGGCGCGCTTTGTCAGCGAATTATTCCGCAATTACGTAGTGTGTTTTGTTGGTTACACAATTGGCGATACGGTAGTGCGCTACATGATGGATGCTTTGGCAGCGGACCAAGCCATGGGAGAAAATAGCATCCAACATTATGCTTTAGCCCCTTACCCTCCAGGTGAGGATAAATGGGAAGATAAAGGCGTTGTTCCCATTTTTTATAATTTGCCAAGCATAGAAGATAAAGAACACAAATCTCTGCATAAAACTTTGCAAAAATGGGCGGCAACGTACCGGGATGGCACGAGCGGCAAAGAGTTTATTGTTCTTCAACATGCTTCTAATCCACCAACAGACAGTGCCATAACAGGCCAAATGCTGTGGGCGCTCTCCGACCCATCCGGCTTGCCCGCCAAATGTTTTGCCGAAGTTAATCCCGCGCCGCCGCTGAAATGGCTGGATGTTTTTTCCCAACCGCGCTCTGGCCACAGCAATTTGAACCACTTCGGCGTCCCGCCACATGATAAACCTGACGATAATAAATTCTGCTTCATCCGCCGCCCTGGGCCGTATCGGTTGGCACAGCCGATGTCTTTGTTGCTGTGGACTAATGACTACACTCGCTTTGATGCGGTGATGGAGCAGATTGCCCGTTGGTTGACGCGACATCTGAACGACCCGGAATTGCTGCTGTGGATAACACGAGGGGAAAGCCGTTTGCATCCGCGCTGGGCGCAACTGATTGAAGAGAAGCTTGGCGAGATTGCCAACCCGCAAATGCGCACCCTCTGGCGTTTGTTGCTGGCCGGGCGGGTAAAAGGAATGAGGGGATCAAGTATGTATGGCTGGAAACCTGCCCTGGCCGCCGACGGTTCATTGACGACCGCTTCCCGGCTGCGCTTGCGTGAGCTTCTGGCACCGAAGGTGCGTTTCGAAAAAGCGCTGAACCTGGACATATTCTATCAAGATCAGCAGCCATCCAACTCAGAATCTTCAAATCTCAGAAAAGTTTTGAGTTGGGAAGTGGTGCTGTCCGGTGACGGCATTCACCCTTATTTCCGTGATCACCTGAAAGATAAAACACGGTGGTTCGCCACCCTGCCGCATTTGGTGGATGATTTCCAGCAACTGCTGCTTGATGCCCTGGATCTGCTGCGGGAATTGGGCGATGCCAATGAGCAGATGGATCCATCATTTATGCGCTTGCCTTCCATCAGCCCGTCCACACAAAACATGGATTCTCGTGATTCTTTGGTTTTCTTCATTGAACTGCTGCGCGACGCCTGGCTGGAGATGAAAAAGAGCAATCCCAACCAGGCCCGCCGTATTGCGGCAGGATGGTTTGACAGGCCCTATCCAACCTTCAAACGCCTGGCCTTGTTTGCCGCCGCCCAGGACGATTGCATTGAGCCTCGTCAATGGATCGAATGGTTGCTGGCGGATGAAGCCAGATGGTTGTGGTCATGGCACACGAGACGGGAAGTGTGCCGCCTGTTCGTCGCGCAAGGGAAAAAGTGCGAAGGCCCGGAAGCCGTCGGCAAGTGTCCGGAAGCCAGCGGCAAGTGTCCGGAAACCATCGGCGAGCGTCCGGAAGCCGATAGTTCATCCGCAGAACAAGCCAGGCTTGAAGCCGCAATTCTCGCCGATCCACCCGTCAGCATTGTTTGTGGCGATGCCGATTTAGGCAAAGTTCCCCTGGATACTCAACAGGCGATGGTTGATAGAGCGGTTCAGCTTCGCCTGTCCAGATTGCGAGAAAGTGGCCTTGCCTTGGGGGCAGCGGCGCGGGAACGGCTTGCGGCTTTGGAAGCGAAGAGGGGGCGGTTGGCTGATGACGAGAGCGATGAGTTTCTCATGTGGCATTCAGGAATCACATCGGAAACCTTCGGCCAGCCAAGCGAGGAAAGAAGACGAAGGGCCAATCTGCCGCCGCCGGAACGGGAAAAACTGCTGCCTTGGCTCAGAGAAGTT
>DOMU01000035.1 GCA_003509305.1 Desulfobulbaceae bacterium
GCGGCCGCTTTTTTCCTGGCCTTCAGCACGTCACCAACGGCGTAGAATGACAGAAAGGCCAGCAAGGCGACATAGACCAGGGTGATGAACATGTCGCTCAGGACCGGGTTCAGGTCATAGAGGTGACGGTTGAGCATACCGCCGGTGGTCGAGCCGACGATGGCGCCGATGAGAAAGGTGATGGCCAAAGAGATTGAAATATTCCCCAGTTTCCGGTGCAGTACGCTGCCCATGATCGCTTTGGCGAAGATGTGGAACAGGTCGGTGCCGACCGCGAGGATGCCCTTGACGCCGACGCTCATCAGGGCTGGGGCGATGATGAAACCGCCACCGGCGCCAATGCAGCCGGTGATCAGGCCGGCGCATATGCCGACCAGAATCGAGGCGCCGAAAATGGCGTTGGTGTAGTGTGACGGACCGTAGGCCGATTTACTGCCGATGAAACCCGGCATGGCGTTCTGGACGCTGTCGGCGAAACAGATGCCGCCGAGAAATACCGGTACCAGCAGCAATCCGAGAATCAGCAGGCGTTTTTTACTGCTGAGGATGTTGCTGGACATTTCGATCTCCCATTTGGCATGGGCTCTCGACCCGACCATCATGAGTCTGCCGAACTCCTTGAAAAATGCCATGACATTCACTCCTTTGTGAAAAGTGTTAACAAGGCCGGCCATGTCGTCCATGGCCCGCGCCGTCTTTAAGCCGCAAAGTAATGGTGAAAACCGTGCCGCCGCCCCGCCGCTCGGTTACATCTATTTCGCCGCCCAGGTTTCTGATGATGTCCTGGCTGATCGACAGTCCCAGGCCGGTGCCTTTGCCCTGCGCTTTGGTGGTGAAGAAAGGATCCCAGATATGCCGCATCACCTTCGGCGGGATGCCGGGGCCGTTGTCCTCGACGCGGATGGCGATGGCGTCGCCGGCGCGTTCGGTGACGACATCTATCTGGCCGCCTTGATCTACGGCGTCAAGGGCGTTATCAATGAGATTTAGGATAACCTGCTGCAAACGATTGCCTTCGGTTATAAGCGGTGGCAGGTCTTCCGCCAGATGCAGGTTGACGGTGGCGTTGTTGTTTTTCGCCTCTTTCTCAAGAAATGAAACCGTCTCCCGCACCAGGTCGTTGACTCTGACTTCCGCCTGCTCGCCGCTGATTTTTCTCGAAAATCCCAAAAGCCGCTGGGTAATCGCGGCGGCGCGGTCAACATGATAACGGATTTTTTTAACCGTGCCCTGATATTCATCGAGATTTTTCAGCGCTTCGCCGGATTTTTCTTCACTGAGCAGCTCTTCCAGCCAGCCGACCTGAGCCAGGATCATCTGCAAGGGGTTGTTGATCTCGTGGGCGACGCCGGCGGCCAGCCGCCCGATGTTGGCCATCTTTTCGATATGGGCCATCTGCTGGTCGAAAGCCGCCGCTTCCCGGTCGGCTTTAGCGATATGGGCGACAATGAAGCGGCTGAGAAAAACACCCACCGCCAGGAAGACGATCGCCGTGAGAAAAACCACCCATAACGTCCGGGTCAGGTGTTCGTCGTAGGCGCCCATGACGTCGGAGAGTTCTATTCTGTCCATCAGAAGCCAGTTGCCGTTGATCCAGATGGTGGCGTAGAGTTTGCCGCCGGTTTGGGTCAGTTCCGTACCGGCCTGACGGCGGATCAGGCGTTTTTCCTCCGCCGACAGCATTTTTTGATATTGAGTTTCCGAGGTCTGGATTTCGCCTCTGGCATTGACGATGAAGACGTCGCCGTGACTGCCTATCTTGGCGCTGTGCAAAAGGGAATTGAATACCTGATAGTTGATGGTGGTGCGCAGGACAAACTGCTTCAGTGGGTCGGTGACGGCGACGACGAAATGCGGGATGTTGCGGTAGCCGCTGAAGACGTCGCTGACGTAGGCTCCCTGGGCCAGGGCCTGGGAAAACCAGGTCTGATCGCTCCAGGTTTTGTCAGCGACAATTGCCTGATACGCTCCGACATAGGCTAGTTGCTTGCCGTTCGTGTCAACGACTTGCATATCAATAACCTCGTCGGGCGTGCTGATGGCCAGAAACAGACGGTTCAGGTTGTTCTGATCCTGAAAGAATTCTGGTGGATAGAGTTTCAAAAGCGTGTTCAGCGTATTGATCTGGTGATCAAGAAAACTTTTGATCACGTCCTGCCGGTGCTGCACCACCTGCGCCGCCGTCATCTCCAGGTTTTTGATGGCGAGTTGCCGGGCGTTGTAGAGCGAGGCGCTGGCGATGATGACAACCGGGATGATGCCGCAGAGGAAAAAGCCGGCGCCAAGAATTTTGCTGAGTTTTTTGTAGTACAACTGCTTATCGGCCATGGAGTTTCCACATGTCAGTTGGCGGCATCATTGGTATCGGGGCATCGTCTTTCATGAAATTGAACACCAAGTACGAGCCGTGTTGCAAGTGGTACAGGCCGGCGTATTTTGCCGCCAAATCGTAAAAGCAAAAACCGCACCAACTGAGATTTTTTATTTTTTATCGCAAAATATCAAGATATTATCGTCGCCATACGCCGGTACCCGCTGTGGTGGTGCTCCGGCGGAGTGTATATACATGGTGACATAAAGCCAGGGTGTATTGCTTTAACTATTTGAAAATACCATTTTATTTCACATGTTTCAATTGGGTGACAGAGCTGGCAAACGGGCCGGGCGATGTTTCGTTTCGGTGACGGGGAGAGGGTATGTCCGATAAAACGATAAAAATTCTCGAAAAGCAGCGTGAAGATTTGCTGGTGCGCGTGCTGAAAAAGCACGAGGAGATGGAGGCGTCGCACTTTTTCACCGAGCGCATCCTCGCTGGCTTGTCGGAATTTTTTATTTTGCTCGACCAGAATTTCCACATCATTCAGGTCAACCGCGAGTTTCTTCAGCGCGCCGCTTACCCGCCGCCTGAACAAAAAGCTTTGGAGCTGGATACGCTCTTCACGCAGAGCACCGGCGGCAAAATCCGCGCTATGCTGCGAAGCGGTGAGCATGGCGAGATGGAGGCCGGGCTGTACACCGCCACTGGCGAGCTTTTGCCGGTGAAGATCCGCGCCGCCAGTCATACCAGCCTCGACGGGCGGTTGTTGCATATGCTGATTTGCACCGATTGCAGCGAGTTGTATGAAGCGCTGGCCCAGCTTTACGACGGCCAGCGGCAGATCATCCACGCCAACCGCCTGGCCAGTCTTGGCGAAATGGCCGCCGGTGTCGGCCATGAGCTGACCCAGCCCCTGAACGCCATTCTGCTGTTTGCGAGAAATGCTTTGAAGGCTTTGGATACACCCGGCGATCATCGTGAGATGATTAAGGAAAATCTGCACATCATCATCGACCGCGTTAACAAGGCGTCGTCGATCATCGGCGTTATGCGCAGCTTTGGCCGCAAAGTCGAGGTGGATTTGGCGCCGGTGGAACTGAACGCTTTGATCAGAAAGATTCTCGCCTTCCTCGATTCACAGTTGCGGCTCNNGAGGTCGAACTGGCGTTGACCGACGAGCCTTGTCTGGTGCTGGGCGTCGATGTCCGGCTCGAGCAGGTGTTTCTCAACCTGGCGCAGAACGCCATCCTGGCCATGGGGCGGGTGACGGCGCCGAAGCTGTCGATTGCCACCTGTTTCGCCGAGAGCCTGAACATGGAAACTCTGCGCCTTGAATCGAAGGTGCTGGTGACGGTCGCCGACAACGGCTGCGGCATTGCTCCGGAACATCTGAAAAAGATTTTCGATCCGTTTTTCACCACGCGCGAGGCTGGCATGGGCACCGGCCTGGGCCTGTCGATCGTCGATACCATCGTCCGTGGTTTCGATGGCCATATCGAGGTGGAAAGCGCCGTCGGTAAGGGCGCGTGTTTTTCCGTTTATCTGCCCGATTGCCGCGAGAAGGATGAATGAGGCATAGGGAGGCGCTGCGCGAGGCGAAACAAAAATGACTATGAATGAGGACTACTCAGGCGAACGCCCGGAACCCCAGAACAGTGAACCGCCGCTCGTCATGGTGGTGGACGACGACTTGTATTTGCTGGCCGCCCTGCGCCAGACCCTGACCATGGGTGGCTATCGGGCGCAGACGTTCGCCAGCCCGCGCGAGGCCTTGGCGAGTCTCGAAAATTTCAGCTACGCGGCGGTGCTCGCCGACATCCGGATGCCGGAAATGAGCGGCATGGCGCTCCTCGAAGCGGTGCTGGCAAGAGATGCCAATCTGCCGGTGATTCTGATCACCGGTCATGGTGATGTGGCCATGGCTGGTGAGGCGATGAAGAAGGGCGCCTATCATTTTTTGCAGAAGCCGGTCGATGATGACATCATCTTCGCGACGCTCGCTCGCGCCATCGAACGGCGGCGGCTGGTGTTGGAAAACCGCCGCCTGGAACGTCAGGTGGTGGCTGGCCGAGAGGGGCGTACTCAGTTCTGCGGCCTGATTGGCGGCCATCCGCTGATGCAGGAGCTTTACGCCCAGATCGAAGCCATCGCTCCGGAAAAAGACCCGGTGCTGATCATCGGGGAAACCGGTGTTGGCAAGGAGCTGGTGGCGCGGGCGCTGCACCGCCTTGGCCAGGGCGAGGAGACGCCTTACGTGGCGGTCAACATGGGGG
>DOMU01000178.1 GCA_003509305.1 Desulfobulbaceae bacterium
CCCGGCGCAAAGCGTGTCGCGAGACACGACTGCGACGGCAGATCGTGGTTGATGAGGCCATGCCGCTCGGCGTAGGAACGGATGGCGGCTTTCCCGATGCCTGCCTGGCGCAGCGGCGCCACCACCGCGAGTTCTTCTATCGCCCGCCAGCCTGGACGAACACTGATATCGTCGTCGTCATTGGCGCCGTCGGCGAGGGCTGGGGCGCCCAAATCCCGCGCCAGCCGCAAAAACTCGCCATACATGCGTTTTTTGCACAAATAGCAGCGATCCGGCGGATTGGCGGCGAAGCCCGCGATCTCAAGCGGGGCAAAATCCACCCGCCGCACCGTGCAGGAACGCGAAAAATCGGCCAACATCCGGTCACACAGTCGCCGATAACGTCCCGCCGGAAAGAGAATCGAGCGGGCGTGCAGGGCCAGGACATTTTCGCCGCCCAGCTCATCAATCGCCAGATGCAATAGTACCGCCGAATCGACACCACCGGAAAAGGCCACGGCAAGGCGCGGAGAACGGCGCAAAATCTCGCGGGCGGCGGCAAAAGCGCTGGAATCGTTCAGGCCAACATCCGGTTCAGATGCCGTTATCCAGACCATTGGGCAGCAATTCGACCGGTTTGCCGAGATAAAAACGTTTGTCGCTGATCCAGCCTTTCAGGGTTTCGGCGATTTCCCTGACCTTTGGCACACTCGACAGGGGCGAGGCGGGAATGGTTTTGCCGTCGATTTCGATGACGCCTGATTTAAGCTGGGCGTAGGTGACTTCCCCGTAGGATTTGGCAATGCCGTTGGTGTAATCGTGGCCATAGTCGATGACCTGGGTCACGAGGTCGGCGTCGCTGACTCCGGTATAACGCGCCATTTCGGCATTCAGAATCGGGATCGGGATGCCGATGCCGAGCGCCAGTGAACAGCCATAACCAAGGATCGATACACCGCGCACCCAGTCCGCCGACATCTGTTTCAGATCACCCTGCACCATCAGCGTGCCGGCCGCTTTTCTCGGCGCGCCGCCCGCCGTTCGCGGCGCTAAAGGATTGTGCTGGCTGCCATGCCAGGTGACATAGCCAACACCGCCGCCAAGGAAAATCCGCGTGCCCAAACCGATAGTCAGATAATATGGGTCGTTCAGGAGTGGGCTGAGTTCGCCGGCGCTGCAATAGTTGGCGTTCTTGGCGTGAGGCTTCAGCATCCCCATATACGTGTAGACTGGCCGGTCGGTCAGGTTGATGGCGCAGTTATAATTCTGGTAGCAGTTGCGCGGGTTACAGAGCAGCGCGTGCGGCAAATCGGCCAGTGTCAGGTTTCTCTTCATCTTACGGCCGGCATAGCAATCGGTGCCGTAGGCCTTCGCCTCTAGAAATACCGGTTTGCCGCGCAACAGGTCTTCAATAACGTGGCCGCCGCCGTAACGGAATTCACCGGGATACACCTTGTTCAGCGGGTCGTCCTCCGTCGGTTCGGTGACACCCAGATAGGCATCGACTGCCGCCAGCCCGGCATAGGCCGGTACCTTGTTGACCCAGACCCGCGAGGCCTTGATCGTCGGCGTCATCTGCCCGAAATTGAAGAACATGCCGGAAGAACACATCGGCGCGAACGTCCCGGTGGTGACGACATCGACCTGGCGGGCCGCGCCTTCCGGGCCGTGCTTTTTCACAATGTCCACCATCTCCTCGGCGGTGACGACCACCACTTCGCCGGATTTGATACGGGCGTTGATTTCCTCGTAGGTCTTCTGTATCGGCGCTTTCGACATGATTTTCTCCTGAAAACGTTGGCAGTTGGCACAGCAACCGTCTGGCTGTAATACCATGCCGCTTTGATTTCTGAAAGCGGCAATTGGCGGTTTTCCAGTCGATTTTCCTTGCCGTCAGCAGGGAAAAGGGGTAATAAATCTCCTTTTCAGGATATTACACACGTCACATACGCTATCCCGTTCGCGGGCTGGCGGCAAAACCTGAGGTATGGAATCATGGCGAAAGTTTGTGAGATTTGCGGCAAAGGCCCGGCAACCGGCAACAATGTTTCCCACGCCAACAACAAAACCCGGCGGCGCTGGCTGCCCAATCTGAAACGGGTGCGTATGCTGACAGCCTCCGGCGCTACCCAGCACGCCAGGGTTTGCACCCGCTGCATTCGCTCCGGCGCGGTCGTTAAACCGTAAGTGGGTATTGGCGATGGCCGAAGAAAACATCACCTTTCTGCCCTTTGAAGAGGCGCTGGCCTTGGTCGGCGCCATTCAGGAAGAGGAAGACATCGAGCGCGACAACAACCGCATCCTGACGGTGTACAGCAAGGATGACCGCGAGTTGTGCTGGTTCGATTTCGCCGAGGTCATGGCCGATGTCGGCCAGGTGCCGAAAGAAGAGTTGAAAGCCGCCGTACAGAATTACATCCTGCACCACATTCCCGACTGGGCGCGGGGCTGATTGCCGCGCCTCTTTTCCCGGAATATCATTTAAGCTGAACCTTATCCGAAACTGTTTGATGGTATTGGCGCGCGTTCTTTTGGGCGTCATCAAGCGGAAAGGGATTGAAGTCATTTTCTGAGATACGCCTTTTGAGGCGTATTCATGGCGTTTTATTGAATCAGACAAAAAGCGCCGTGCTCAGGTAGCGTTCGCCGGTATCCGGCAAAATGCAGACGATATTTTTGCCGCTGAATTCCGGCAAAGCCGCCAGCGCCAGGGCGGCAAAGACGGCGGCGCCGCTGGAAATGCCGCAGAGCAGCCCTTCTTTTCTGGCCAGATCGCGGGCCGTGGCCATGGCTTCCCCGTCCGTCACCGTAACAATGCGGTCGATGATCGCCCGGTTCAGCGCTTTTGGAACAAACCCGGCGCCAATGCCCTGGA
>DOMU01000024.1 GCA_003509305.1 Desulfobulbaceae bacterium
GAGCGGATGCCAATTAAAAGGATCCGATGATATGGACGAACAGAACGCAATCCAACTGTTTGAGGACAAACGCATCCGCACGGCCTGGGATGAGGAGGCTGAGGAGTGGTATTTTTCCATCGTCGATGTCGTGGCCGTCCTCACTAACCAGATTAGCCAGCGCAGGGCCAGTAATTACTGGGCCAAGCTGAAAGAACGGCTCATCGCCGAAGGTTTTCAGTTGCTGACAAATTGTCAGCAACTCAGATTGAAAGCAGCGGATGGGAAACGCTACAAAACCGACGTGGCGGCCACGGAGGGACTCTTGCGTATTATCCAGTCGATCCCTTCACCAAAGGCCGAACCTTTCAAACGATGGCTCGCCCAAATTGGCCGCGACAGAATTGACGAAACCATCGATCCGGAGCAGACCATTGATCGAGCGCTGGCCACCTATCTGAAAAAGGGCTATTCCCGCGAATGGATCAACCAGCGTTTGCAGGCCATCCAGGTACGGAAAGAGCTGACTGACGAATGGGAAAAGCGGGGCGTGAGAAAGGGCGTGGAGTATGCCATACTGACCGATGAAATCACCAAAGCATAGGCCAGTATGAATACCCGGCAATACAAGCGGCTAAAAGGTTTGAAGAAGGAAAATCTGCGCGACAATATGTCCACACTGGAACTGGTGCTGAATATGCTGGCCGAGGCGACTACCACCGAAATTTCCCGTGTCGAACAGCCGGAAGATTTTCAGGAAAATCTGAAAATCGCGCAACGAGGCGGCAGCGTCGCCGGAGTTGCCCGCAAAGCGGCGGAAGCCCAGACTGGTAAACCAGTTATCACCGGGAAGAACGCTGTTGATTTCTCCCGGCTTATTGGCTCGGTCATCGACAGCGCCGATATGAAAAATGACAAAAAATAGAAGACGTGTGTCCGCTGACCTGGGGCGACTTCCTGCGGAAAAGCGAATTCACCATGTGGCTGTATCAAGGCGTTTGCGGGCTGCGAGCGGATGTGGGGTGATTGCGAAAGGGTTTCAATTGCTGACAATTTGTCAGCAATTGAAAATGACTGTTGCGGACGCTACAGCGTCCGGGGTATCGCGGCACGCGATTTCACTAATGAGTAACCGCCTGTTAAGAAGAGAGAATCCAGTGAATTCAGGACTGAACAATAGAGTCGCCCTCATCACCGGCGCGAACAATCCGCAGGGTATCGGCGCGTCCACCGCCTTTGCCCTGGCCAGCGAAGGCGTTAGGCTTGCGCTTGTATACAAAAAAATCTTCCGCGAATATGACAAAAGCAAAACCGATCGTGACGGTCTTGACCGCTATTACAAAGCAAATAGCGGCGATGCAGCGGAACTTGAAGAAAAACTCCGCTCAATGAACGCTGAGTATATTGTTATTGAGAGCGATATTGCTGACGAACAAAATGTTAAAACCATCTTCGACGACGTTATAGAGCGCTTCGGCAAGGTGGATATCCTCGTCAACAATGCCGCAGGCTGCGCCGAGAATGACACCATCAATACGCTCACTCCGCAGGCGATTGACGACACTTTCGCCGTAAATGTCCGGGGCACGCTCTTGATGATTCGCGAATTCGTCAAACGGCGCGGCAACTACGGCAGGATCATCAACCTGTCCACCGATTCGGCCCAGGTTTTTGCCGGACAGATTACCTATGGAGCCAGCAAGGCGGCGGTCGAGGCCCTGACCCGCAGCATTGCCATGGAAGTCGGCAAGTATGGCATCACGGTCAACTGCATCGCACCGGGGCCGACGCAGACCGGCTGGATTGACATGGAGCTGGAGCATGCCGTCCTGCCGCAGATCCCGCTTGGCAAATTGGTCCAACCAGAGGACATTGCCGATGCCATCGTCTTTCTCGCCAGCGAACGCGCCGCGATGATAAGCGGGCAGGTCATCAAAGTATCGGGCGGACACGCGCTGTGAAATACGCCATCACCGCGCAATCTCAAGGAGGCACACCATGCGTTTTGATGCGATTATCATCGGCGGCGGACTGGCCGGTTATGCTTGTGGTATAAAGCTGGCGGCGGCGGGCCGATACTGCGCCCTGGTCAGTGCCGGGCAAGGCTCCCTGCATTTCTCCTCAGGCTCCTTTGATTTTTTAGGCAGCCTGCCCGGCGGCGAAGCAGTGGAATACCCGGCGGCGGCCNNTGCCCCTTCTGGCCGCACAGTCGCCGCGCCATCCCTATGCCCTCTTGGGTGCGGAGGATTGCCTGACCCTGGCCCGCGAAGCGGAAAGGCTGCTGACCGAAAGCGGCGTCGCCATGTATGGCTCCATTGAGCGCAATCACCTGCGGCTGACGCCCTTTGGCCTTTTGGCCCCATCCTGGCTCAGCGCCCCGGAGGTACCATCGGCGAATTACGGCGAGGTCTTGCCCTGGAAGAAGATCGCCATCGTCAATATCGAGGGCTTTCTCGATTTTTACCCGGAAATCCTGGCGGAACGGCTGCGCGGCATGGGCGCGGAACCCAGTCTCGGCTCACTAGGCCTCCCGGCACTGAACCGGCTGCGGGAAAATCCCAGCGAATTCCGCTCCATCAACATCGCCAATGTCCTGAACAGCCCGGAAAATTTCAAGCAACTGGCCGAGGGGCTGAAAAAATTTGCCGAAAACAGCGATGCCCTTTTCCTG
>DOMU01000210.1 GCA_003509305.1 Desulfobulbaceae bacterium
CCGCTTTCGGCGACGATGGCGGCGGCCTGTTGGATCAGCGGCGCCCATTCCGGCAGCGGATGTTCGACGACGAGAATTTCTCCCTTCTGAAAAGCCGCCATGTCGGCATAGTTGCGCACCACCCGTACCGGGCCGTAGCCCGCGCCACCGCATCCGGTAACGCCGCCACGGCTGATCAGGCGCTCATCGTCAATGACTGTTTCGTTTTCCTGGCGGTCGCTGAGCGCCGAGATCGGGCGGCTTTGCAGGATGTAAAGGCGGCCTTTCGCGTCGAGGCACCATTCGATGTCCTGCGGCGCGCGAAAATGCTCCTCAATGCGCATGGCGATGGCCGCGAGTTCGCTGGCCCCCGCTTCCGAAAAAATTTCCGCTCCCTCCTGAGCGCGTTTCATCGTCAGCAGATGGTAGGGAGCGGCGCGGCTCATGACGGCGTGGCTGGCGGTTTTGGTGCCATCGACAATGCCTTTGGCGCTGCCTGCCGAGAAGAAGATGTCCATCTCAAGGTCGTTGCCGCTGAGGGCGCGGGAATAGCAGACGCCTGAGACCCTGGCCTCGATCATGACCATGCAGCCGACGCACATGATGTTGTCTTCGTGAATATAGCCTTTGCTCAGACGGTAGGTGATGGCCGCCGCCGAATACTTTGAGGCCAGCACTTCCTTGTAGGCTTTGATCAGATCGCCGCGTTCGACGTTCAGAACGCTTTCGTACAGCCCGGCGAACGAGGCCTGTTCCAGGTCTTCGCCCAAAGCGCTCGAGCGGATAGCGACAAGAATGTTAGGCCCGGCCAGTTCGACCAACCGGTTGTACTCAGCGTAAAACCGCTGTTCGAGTTCAATGGGCAACGGGTCGTCGCAAATCAGCTTTCGTATCGCTTCGCTTTTTTTGTGGATATCTTCGATGTTGTTGGTGTCAATCAGGTGCTGGATACGATTGATGCGGGCGTAGAGGTCATTATCGAGGTAAAAGGCGCGGCTGGCACTGGCCGTCAGTACGAAGCCGGGCGGAATGGTGACGCCGTCGAGTGTCCCGACTTCGCCGATATTGGCCATTTTCTCACCGCACAGGGCGGCGGCGCCACGGTTGACCCGCTCAAGTGGCAACACCCATTCATCACCATCGTCGCGGATGATTTTTTTTTCGATGATGTCGATGATCTGTTCTTCGATGCGATGAAAGGCCGGTTCGAGGTTGACGTATCGCCCGTCCGACATCAGAAGCAGATTGCGGACCATCTTGTAAATGTTGACGATGATAACAGTGCACTTCGAGCGGATAAACGACATCGAGTAGGTTTGTTCCTCGGCCACGGCCACTTCCATTTCCGCCATTGCCTCAAGCGCCGTGTTGTTGGCGGTGAGCAGCTCGCGAAAGGCGCGGTAGCGGGTAGTGAACATCTCCTGCAAGGTTTCCGGGCTGAGACGTGGCCGCGTGTCGATGCCGAAAATGTTTTTGATGCCGCTCCACAGGTGTTTCATCGTGGCCATTTCTCCTCCCTCGCACGCAGCGGCGCCGCCGCCCCCCAAGAGGAACGACGGCGCTGGTTCTTCATCGTGTTTGATGCGTTGTCAACCGAAGTTAATGGCCGATGTTAACGCCCAGACCCTCGAAGAGATACATGATGCCGAAGCCGTACCAGACCGTGTAGATAACGTAAAATACCAAAGCGAAAATCAGGAGCGGAATCTCTTCTTTTACCGGCGTTACCTTGACGCCATAGTAGTTGTAGGCCGGCTCGATTGCCTTGGTCATAAGGTTTTTCATGGTCTTGGCCGATTCGAACTGATTCTGCTTGGTCAGATCTTTGTTCAGGCTGTCCATAATCTGATGCCAGGTGAACAGCGCCTGCTGCGCATCCAGATCATATTTGCCCCGCAGGGCCTCTCCCTGGTTGTTGTACATGGCGATGCTGTCCTCGACCACCGCCTTCGTCATGGCGCCGAGATCGCCTTCGACCGTGACCTCATCACCCGCCGCCGTTGCCTGTAAGCCGGTGGTAGTCAGAAGTTTGGCCGCTGTTTGCGCCGCGTCTTCCGGACTGTACTTAACCTTCTGGTCACCTTTTATTTTGATGACGCTCTTGAAAGTCTGGCCGGAGAATCCGTCCGCGATCTTCATCTGTTTTCCCTGCGCTTCCTCATTGAACGACGATCCTTTGGACACTTCGTTGAAGAAGTTGTCGAAGTAATCGAGGCCATTCACCTTGCCTCCCTGGGGGCTCGGATACAGACGCATGAAAAGCGCCACCAGAATAACGAAGAACGGGATCAGCAGCAAAAAAGCCCTTGCTCGGTATTGGCTCTTGGTAACCATATCAGTTTACCTCCTCGGTTTTCAGAACGTCGAGATTGGAAAAGAAGCTGTAGAAGACCCAGACCGCGAAGGCGATGATGATCGCGAAAAATCCCCAAATGCCAATGATGTCCAGCGTTTTTTCGAGCATCGGCGACAGCTTGGGAATCCAGCCCATCTCCGCCAGTTTGGCCGGCAGGGCGCAGAGGCGGTTGAGGAAACCGGCGCTGACGGTCAGGGCGTAAAAAGCGCGGATGGTCGAACCGGGGACGATTTTGGTGACGATCGAGCCGATCTGGATGCCGATCAGCGAGCCAAGCAACATACCCATGGCCAGCGTGTAGAAGATGAAACCGTAAATGGCATACTGGGTGATCGAACCGTAACCGGCGGTGAAAACGATCTGGAAGATGTCGGTATCAAGGGTGGTCATTGAGGAAACGCCCAAACCATAAACGAACATCGGGAAGGTGAGAAAGCCGCCGCCGACGCCCATGATCGAAGCGGCGAAACCGACGATGAAACCGGAGATGATCAGGAACCAGGCCGAGATATGCCGACCGCCGGGGGGGATGCCTTCGTCAAAGGTCAGCATCGGCGGCAGGTTGATTTTCT
>DOMU01000159.1 GCA_003509305.1 Desulfobulbaceae bacterium
TCGCCACGGCACGCACCGCGCTTTCCCGGCTTGCGGCCAAGAGATCATGGAGCGATTGACCTTTCAGCGCCAATTGCAGGGCATACGCGGCATGTTGCAGGTCACAGCCGCCGCAGCGCCCGTAATGAGGGCAGGGAGCGGCCAGCCGCTGTGGGTGAGCGGCGATGATTTCCTTGGGCAGGAAGAAATCCCCGGCGGCGAAGGCCCGCAACCGCTCGCCGGGCAAAGCCAAGCGCAGGCGATTGCTATGGTCAGTATGGGCGAAACCATCGGCATCAAGCGATAAAACAGTCAGGACAGAACCAGGCATCGTTACCTTTTGGCACTGATGTCCTTGTACACCAAGCTCGAAACCTGGCGGATAACATTGCCACGCCGCCTAATCCAGGAAGAATAGTCAGCGGCATTACTGCCGCGCTCGATAAGGCCAACCATAACGTAGGCTGGAGTTCCGCTCTTCGGTGGCGGCACGAGGATGCCCATATCGCCGCACAGCCGCGCCGTCGACCCGGTTTTATTATAGACCAGCGTCCCCTTCGGGATCGTCGTTCCCTGATAAATGCGGTCAGCCCCCGGCAAGGCCATCACGCGACGCAGCTCCTTGCTGTAGGGCAACTTCATATCCCACAGAGCGGCGAGAAAACGCGCGTAATCGCTGGGAATCGCCTTGTTGCGGTAGGTCTTGCCACCGGCCGGGATATATTCGACAATCTGAATTTTGCGGACGATGTTACCGTATTTGGCGCGCAGAATCCGCGCGCATACGTTCGGCCCGCCGACCTGCCGCATCACCCAGTTGGTGGCCTCGTTGCTGCTGCGTTGGATCATCCGTTCAATCATGTGCCGTGCCTTCGGCGTGTACCGCAGTTTACCCGCCTGAACCTGATGAAAAAATGCCAGAGCGACGAAGGGTTTGATCATGCTCGCGGCCTGAAACAACCGGTTGCCGTTGATATTGACCAGCGGTTGACCGTTTTCGACGTCATAGACCATCCAGGCGCAGCGCTCACCCCGGGCCAGTTGGCCCTGACGGTACAAATCGTTGACCAGATCGCCGATTTCTTTTTCCAGGCCAACGCGGGCGGCTGGCGTAGTCTTCATGGATGCGGTGCTACGCGGGCGCTGGACCACAACTTTCGTGTGAGAGGGCCGAATCGTTACCACTGGCTGCTTGATCGGCGAGGATAAGGCGGCGAGGCGCTGATCCTCTCCGGCGTTCGATGCCAGTTCCTCGTTGTCATCCAACAGGCTCGATTCGCCGTAAACCACCGGATTGTTGTTGTCCGCCATCAACGTCGCCTGCATCTTCCGCGGCCCAAGCATCCGGTTGTGTTCCGCCATCAGGCTCGCGGCCTCGTCCCGCCCGGCATGCATGCGGTAAATCAAAGCGTAACCGCGTTCCGAAACGCGCTCGATGGCCAACTGACCGCCGATATCCTTGCCAAGCCAAGCATACAAACGGTGGTACTGCCCTTTCAGAATACCCAGGTCAGGGCCATAGTCATAGCAAATGTTATATAGATATGAATAGGCGCCGTCATTGGAAATGGCGTTGGCCTCGGCAAGCCCGGCGGCCAAAAGGTCGTGCGCCTGGCGGATGATTTCCCGCGCCGCTTGACGCTGCGTGCCGTTCATATCGGAGATGACACCGTACTCATCGCCGCGTTTGACCATTTTCAGGCGCCGCGCCGTTTGCTCGTCCAGCACACCTTCGAGGACTTCTTTATAGTCGAGGATAGCGCTGAGATTGGTATCCCAGGCGTACACCAAATCAAAACGCCCAGCGGCGGCCATAACGCCAGCCGGCGTAAGCAGATAAGCAGTCAGGACAAAGCCAAAGAAATACTGTGAAAAACGCATCATCGCGCCTCCTCTATCAATAAATGGCTTCACCCGGTCAGTTACGGGCCAGGTGAAAATCCCAATTCCTGAAGAAAATTCCGGTCTTCGCTCCAATCCTTTTTCACCTTTACCCACAGCTTCAGCATGACGCGGGCGCCGATCATCTCCTCAATTTCCTTTCTGGCCAGGATGCCAATTTCTTTAAGCTTTTTGCCGCCTTTGCCGATGATGATCGCCTTCTGCGAATCGCGCTCGACAACGATAAGCGCGTTGATGGTGACATGACCTGGCTGATCCATGGTGAAGGATTCGATGAGCACCGCCGTGGCGTAAGGCACTTCCTGGCCGGTGCGCAAAAAAATCTTTTCGCGGATGATTTCGGCGGCGAGGAAACGTTCGCTGGCATCGGTGGGGATGTCGTCCGGGAAATAACGCGGCCCATAAGGCAAGCGGGCCACCACCTCTTTGATAACTTCAGCCACACCGTTGCCGGCCAGGGCCGATACCGGCATAATCGCCACGAAATCGCGGACATCACGCCAGAAATCAATCAGCGGCAATACCGCGTCTTTGGCCAGGAGGTCGCATTTGTTCAAGAGCAGCACGGTTGGCGCGGTAATCGCCCGCGCATAGCCGCACAGCTCTTCCAGTTTGCCGGCGGCGGGTTTTTCATGGGCATCGACGAGAAAGAGCGCCAGATCGACATCGGCCAGGCCACTCCAGGCGGCGCGCATCATTTCCTGGTGCAAAACCGAGCGGCCCTGATGCAGGCCGGGAGTATCGACAAGGACAATCTGATAGCCATCGCCATTGACCACACCTAGCATTCTGACGCGGGTGGTCTGCGGTTTCGGCGAGACAATGGCCACCTTCTGGCCAATTAATTTATTTAACAGGGTTGATTTGCCGGTATTCGGTGGCCCGACAAGGGCGACAAGACCGGATTTCACCGCGTGATCTTCGGCATTCATCAAGAAAGAAGTTACTTTTCGGAGGAATGGGTGTAAGATATAAAAGTTTTATATCCTGGCTTCAAGAGCATTTGCTTTCGCACGAGTACCGCGAAACACTGCTGCGAATTTTTACCATAATTTTACCATAAAATTGTCCTCATTGCCAGCCGCAACCCGTTTCTGGCTCTTTTTCCCTCTATGGTCGCCGCCGGTACGCTCATCGAATATCTGGATAATGGCCGGTTCGTCTGCGCCCTGGTCATCGCCTGTGAGGACAAGCGCCTGCGCCTCATCAATCAGAATAGCAGGGAAACCGTTCTGCCAATAGCCAGGGTGATGCACGCCTCGCGGCGGCCCGTTACCCAGAGTGGCAGCCGGGAGCAGATGGAAGCGTTGCTCCGCGAAACCGATGAGCGCCGCCGCCGTCTCCTGACCGAAGTGAACCTGCCTGAGATATGGGAGCTGGCCGTTGATGAGGGGGCGGCATACTACGACCCGGCCTTTCTCGCCGAATTGACGCTCGGTCAACCCGCCGACGACGACATCCTCGCCGCCTTTCTGCGAGCCGTCATCTTCGACAAGACCTATTTCCGTTATCGCGAGGGCCAGGTGCTTGTCCAGAGCCGCGAGCAGGTCGAACAGATGCTGGCACAACGGGAAAAAGAGCGGCGCAAGACGGAGTTAATCAGACAGGGCGCGGCCATTCTGCGGGCGATTGTCTCCGGGGAGAGTATCGCTCCGGAACTCGAAGTGCTGCGCCGCGAATCGCTGGAAATCCTGACCCATATATATCTCGACACCGCCAGCGCGGCGCAAGCGGAAATCGGCCATCTCCTTCTGAAAGAAGCCGGGCTGAATCAGCCGCGCGCCCCCTTCGATATTCTCGTTGCCGCCGGAGTCTGGTCGAAACACGAAAATATCCCACTACTCAAAAGCGGGCTGCCGACGACCTTTTCATACAGCGCCCGCCAGCAGGCGGAAAACCTGCTCTGTCAGCCACAAGACGACCTGTTCGGCGACCCGGGCCGCAAAGATTTCACCCACTTGCGGCCCATCACCATCGACGGTTACAGCACGCTCGACTTCGACGACGCCCTGACTATCGAAAGCGCGCCGGAGGGCTGGCTGATCGGCGTCCATATTTCGGATGTCGCCCACTATGTCCACCCCGGCGATCCACTTTTTGAAGAGGCGATGGCTCGTGGCATCTCACTGTATTTCCCGGAAGGCCAAGTACCGATGCTGCCCCGCCACCTGTCGCAGGGGATTTGCAGCCTGATCCAGGGCGAAGCCCGCGCCGCCATCAGTTTTATGATCCTCGTGTCGCCTGAGGCGGAAGTTTTGCGTACACGGATTACGCCATCAATTATCAGAGTAGCCAGGCGTCTTACCTACGACGAGACCGATCACCTGATAAAGGACGACCCGGAATTACGGGTGCTGAACGACCTGCGCCTGAAACTGCGCAAACGGCGGCTGGCCCAGGGCGCGCTGCTTTTGCCGATTCCGGATGTCAATATCTGCATCGACCAGGCCGACAAGCCGCATGTCAGCCTGGGAGAAACCGACACTCCGGCGCGGACGCTGGTTTCCGAAATGATGATTCTGGCGAACAGCGAGGCCGCTCGTCATGTATCCGACCGCATGGTGCCAGGCCTCTTCCGTTCGCAGCCGCCGCTGAAAAACCGCATCGTTTTCGGCGAGGACAACGACCTCTTTCTCAACATCCGCCAGAGGAAACAACTGCCGCGCGGTGAACTGCTGACGAAAGCCATGCCGCACAGCGGCCTCGGCGTTTCCCACTACACCACCGTCACCTCACCGATCCGCCGTCTGCTCGATCTCCTCATGCAGCACCAACTGAACGCCGTCATCCGCCGGCAAACGCCGCGTTTCAGTGAGGTCGATTGCCGCGATTTCATCGGTGTCATCAACCACACTCTGGCCGCCGCCAACGCCGTCAAACAGCAGCGGCACCGCTACTGGCTGCTGCGTTATCTCGAAGACCATCTCGACCAGCCGCTCGAAGCCCTCATCATCGACGCTGGGCCGAAGCGTACCAATTTGCTCATCACCGATCTGCTCATGGATGTCGAATTGCCGACGCCACACGCCTGGCAACCAACGCCAGGAGCGACGGCACAGATCCGCGCCCGCCGCGCCGACGCTATCGAAAATACCGTCAAATTCGACTGGTGCTAGATTCTGTTTCAACCGTAAATATCTTCTTCAAACTGGGTGAGTACCGTCCAAAAGCAGGTAAGCCACACAGGTTACGCATATTTTTCAAGGAGACCTCATGCCGCGACTCACACCCCAGGAACAGCAGGAAATCATCCGTTTTATCGAAGCGGACAAGCCGCTTCCGGAAAAATACCGCTTTTTGCTGTTTGACGACAAGCGCGAGGTGGAACTTGTCTGGAACGGCAAAACGAATGAAGTCTGCAATGTGGTACTGCCCTTTCAGACCATCGAGCAGGTGGACGAACCGCGTGACGATGAAAAACTTGAAGCGCAGATGGAATTTTCATTCGATGAACGCGGCAGGCAGCTCAAAGGCTGGACCAACAAGCTGATCTGGGGCGATAACAAACTCGTCCTCTCCTCTCTCAAAAGCGGCCCCATGCGGGAAGAAATAGAAGCCCAGGGCGGCCTGAAGCTTATCTATATTGATCCGCCCTTTGACGTGGGCGCGGATTTTTCCATGGATATTGAAATCGGGGACGACACCTTTACCAAAAAACCGGGTATCCTGGAAGAAATTGCCTATCGGGATACCTGGGGCAGAGGCGCGGACAGCTTCATCAGCATGATTTATGAACGGCTTGTGCTGATGCGGGATTTACTGGCTGATGACGGAAGTATTTATGTGCATTGTGATTGGCGGGTTAATGCTTTTATTCGTTCAATAATGGACGAAATTTTTGGCAAAGCTAAGCTTAATAATGAGATAATTTGGCATTACGAAAAATGGACTGCATCCAGCAAGATGCTACAAAAAAACCATGATAATATCATTCATTTTATCAAAGGTAAAACTTGGACATTTAATGAACAACGTGAAATTACAGATAATTTAAAAGAAAAATATGAACGTGGATATTTAATAGGCGGTGGCTATGGGGCTAATGGATTAGTAGTATACGACAAAGATAATCATAAAGTTCAAGAGCTTATCTTGTCTGGCAAATACAAAGTAGTTTATGCAGATACATCTGGAAAACCCTTAAGTGATATCTGGAGAATACCCTTTATTAATCCGGTCGCATCTGAGCGGCTTGATTATCCCACCCAAAAACCAGAAACTCTACTCGAACGCATCATCAAAATATCTTCCAACGAAGGCGACTTGGTGGCCGACTTCTTCTGTGGTTCCGGCACTACCGCCGCTGTGGCGGAAAAGCTGGGCCGCAAATGGATTGCCACCGACCTTGGCAAATTCGCCATCCACACCACCCGCAAGCGTCTAATCGGCGTACAGCGCCAGCTTAAAAAAGACGGTAAAGATTACCGCGCCTTTGAAATTCTGAACCTCGGCAAGTACGAGCGCCAGCACTATGTAGGTGTAAACGGGGACGATCGTCCCGATCTGCGCGAAGAAGAAAAACAGCGCCAGCTTGCGGCGAGAGAAGCCGCCTTTCTGGAACTTATCCTGCGCGCCTACCGGGCGGAAAAGGTGGAAGGCTTCGCCACCTTCCACGGCAAACGCGCCGGGCGTATGATAGTGATCGGGCCGGTCAATCTGCCCGTCACCCGCCTGTTTGTGGAAGAGATCATTCTGGAATGCCGCAAGCACCATATCACCAAGGTGGATATTCTGGGCTTCGAGTTTGAAATGGGCCTCTTCCCCAACGTGCTGGACGAGGCGCGGGGTAAGGGCATCGACATTGCGCCCAAGTATATTCCGAGGGAAGTCTTCGACAAACGGGCCGTGGAAAAGAATCAGGTGGTGTTCCACGATGTTTCCTTCATCGAGGTCAAGCCCCATTACCGTAAAAACAGCATCGCCGTTGAACTGACGGATTTTTCCGTTTTCTATTCCCAGGATTCCGTCGCCGCCGCCGAAGAAACGCTGAAAAACAAAAGTAGCAAAATCGTGGTGGAAAAAGGCCAGATCGTCAAAGTCACCAAGGACAAAGACGGCATCGTCACCCGCGAACAGCTCACCCGCCACTGGACAGACTGGATTGATTACTGGTCCGTAGATTTCGACTTCGAGAGCAAGCGCGAGATCATCCGCGTCAAAAACCCGGATACCGGCGAAATTGAAGAACAATGGACCGGCGATTTCATCTTTGAAAACGAGTGGCAGAGCTTCCGCACCAAAAAAGACCGCAAACTGGAACTCAAGAGCGTGTTTCATGAAATGCCGGGCGGCAGGAGCAAGGTGGCGGTCAAAGTGGTGGATATCTTCGGCAACGATACCATGACCATCGTTGAGGTGCGGGTGTGAACCTCACGCTGGGTGATGTCCGACACGTTCAGTGGGGTTTTGCGGCGTTGCTTCGCCTATACTCCCAGGCCGAATCTTGCCGTTTTGAGGATATTGCTATTGATCTGTCCGGGACATCCTGGTTTGACGCTGATATGTGCGCGGCCTTTGGCGCTTTGCTCTATCGTTTGACTGAAAACCTGAATACCGTCAGCCTGGTAAATATCCGCCCTGGCGTGGAAAAGATTCTGTCCAAAAATGGCTTTCTCTGCCATTATGGACGAGAGCAGATAGTGGATTGTTGGCGCACCACGATCCCTTACCAGCGCTTTGACGTCAAAGACGACCGTTATTTTGCCGGATACATTGAAGAGCAGTTCATTCATCGCGCCGAAATTCCGCACATGTCAACCGGACTGCTGAAAAAATTCAGGGAAAGCATCTTTGAGATTTTCAGTAACGCCGTGTTGCATTCAGGTACTGAACAAGGCATTTTCAGTTGCGGCCAGTTTTTTCCCAAAAGAAACCGGCTTGATTTCGCTGTGGCGGACTTGGGAATTGGCATCCCCCAGAAAGTGAGGGAATATCTAAAGCGGGATATACCAGCAGTGGAAGCGATCCAATGGGCCACTCTGGGCCGCAACACCACGAAAAACGGCGCTGTCCCCGGTGGCCTTGGCCTGAAATTACTTCAGGAATTTATCGATTTGAATGGTGGAAGCATCCAGATTGTATCGGATGTCGGTTACTGGCAACGGGCGAACAGGACGACAAGTATAAATCCGCTGGATTATCCCTTTCCGGGCACGGTGGTGACGATTGAAATCAATACAGCGGATACAAATTCCTATGCGCTTGTCTCGGAACTAAGCGCGGCGGATATTTTTTGAGGTGGGCTGTCATGGAAAAACAAGTAAACATATCCTTGTTTGAGGTGGTGGGGAATCCTTTGTGCGTCGCCTCGGACGACGGGCAAAAGGTCTATGAGCGTTTGGCGGAAGCGATCAGGGGCGGAGGAAATATTACTCTTTCTTTCAAAAATATTTCCACCCTGACTTCGGCCTTCCTGAACGCCGCCATCGGTCAATTGTACGGAAACTTCAGCGAAGAGAAAATACGCACTGCGCTAAAAGTGGAGGATGTTGCGCAAGATGATTTGGCATTGCTCAACCGGGTGATTAAGACGGCCAAGGAATATTTTCACGACCGGGGGCGCTTCGACCAGGCATACAGGGAAGAATTAGGGGATGACGGCGATGACGAATAGGGCGTTGGCGCTTGATACCTACCAGTTTTCGTCACAGGACGAACTATTTTTTGATGCCAATGTCTGGCTGTTTCTCCAGGGGCCAAGCCGGGCGGCTAAAAANNGGCGGCGTTCAAAAAAATTCTTATGGCTGGCTGCCGTATTTTTATTGATGTGGTCGTTGTCTCGGAATTTATCAACGCTTATGCCCGATCCCAATGGAATGCCAGCGGCAAACCTGGAAATTTCAAACAATTCCGCAACAGCCCGGCATTCCAACCGATTGCTGGGGACATCGCAGACGCTGTCCGTCTGATATTGAAACATTGCCAGCGGTTGGAAAGCGGCTTTGCCAGCCTGGACATGAATACCGTGCTCGATGATTACGCGGCGGGAAATACTGATTTCAATGATAAGATCATCGCTGCGCTGTGCCAGGAAAAGGGATTCAAACTGGTCACGGATGATAGCGATTTTGCCGGGCAGGCGCTCCCCATTTTAACGGCAAACCGGCGGATGCTGAAAGCGACGGCGCCATAACACATCAAGCGCAGGAAAACCGTTCAAAGAGATACGCGAAATATGTATTTGAAAAGGTAGCCCCATGGCCCTGCATCCGGATTTTCCCGACTCCCCTCATGCGATTCTCGATCCTGCCGTGCGCTGGTTTCCCGCTGATGAAGCCCTGCGTGAAACCAGCATGGAAAAGCTCATGCCGCCTTTGGTGGCGACTTTACGCCGCAAGGTGAAAGAGTTTCGTGATTCCGGTTACGTGGGAGCAAGCGATACCAGCAGGGGCCTGCTCAACTGGTGGTTCAAGGAGCCGCACCTTATTCCGCAGGCCGACGGAACGAGCGCCGAGTTCAAATACTTTTTTGCCCAGCGCGAGGCCCTGGAAACCATCGTTTATCTGTATGACGTGGCGGGAGCGAAGGACAAATACGACCTGATGCGCTTTGATTCCTCCGGCGTGATCTCCCCTGGCATGTTTGATGAGAGCTGGCGGCGTTATGTGATCAAGATGGCTACTGGCAGCGGCAAGACCAAGGTCATGAGCCTTGCTTTGGCCTGGAGCTTTTTCCATAAACTCTATGAGCCGGATTCCGGACTCGCCCGAAATTTTCTGGTGATAGCGCCCAACATCATCGTGCTTGACCGTATTTATAAGGACTTCCAGGGACTGCGTATCTTTTTTGACGACCCGGTGCTGCCGGACAACGGCTATGACGGGCGCAACTGGCGCGACGACTTCCAGATTACCCTGCACAAGCAGGACGAAGTGCATGTGACCCGCGCCACCGGCAATATCTTTCTGACTAATATCCACCGCGTTTATTCCGGCAACGACATTCCCCCTTCACCGGATGACGAAAACACCATGGACTATTTCCTGGGCAAGCGCCCCACCGGCGCGACCACGGATTCCAAGGTGGACCTTGGTATGATCGTGCGAGACATTGATGAACTGATGATCTTAAACGACGAGGCGCACCACATCCATGACGCCTCGCTCGCCTGGTTCAAGTCCATTGAGGACATCCACAATCGTCTGCTGCAAAAAGGCGGCGCTTTAAGCCTGCAACTTGACGTGACCGCCACGCCCAAACACAACAACGGCGCTCTTTTTGTTCAGACCATCGCCGATTACCCGCTGGTCGAGGCGATTTATCAGAACGTGGTCAAACACCCGGTGCTGCCGGATGCCCCCAGCCGGGCTAAGCTCGCGGAGCGACAAAGCGCGAAGTACACGGAAAAATACGCTGACTATATCGACCTTGGCGTTATTGAATGGCGCAAGGCTTATGCGGAACACCAAAAACTCGGCAAAAAGGCGGTGCTCTTCGTCATGACCGACGATACCCGCAATTGCGACGACGTGGCGGAGTATCTGGAAGCGCATTACCCGGATTTGAAAGACGGAATTCTGGTCATCCATACAAAAAACAACGGTGAAATTTCCGAAGCCAGTTCCGGCAAAGCAAAAGAGGAACTTGAACGGCTCCGCAAGCAATCCAATGAAATTGACGATGACATAAGCCCCTACAAAGCCATCGTCTCTGTCCTGATGCTCAAGGAAGGCTGGGATGTGCGTAATGTGACCACCATTGTCGGTCTGCGGGCCTATTCCGCCAAGAGCAATATCCTGCCGGAACAAACCTTGGGCCGGGGTCTGCGTAAAATGTATCGCGGCGGTATTGAGGAATACGTCAGCGTGGTGGGAACAGATGCGTTCATGGAATTTGTGGAATCCATCCAGGCCGAAGGCGTGGAACTGGAACGCAAGGCCATGGGTGAGGGCACAAAGCCGAAAACGCCCCTGGTGGTGGAAATCGACAACGAGAACACCAAAAAGAACATTGACGCCCTGGATATTGAAATCCCGGTACTGACCCCACGTGTCTACAGGGAGTATAAAAACTTGGGCGATCTTGATATCGCGGCGCTGAGCCACAAAAAAGTGCCTTACAGGCATTTCACCGAGGAAGAACAACGCGAGATAGTGTTCAGGGACATTACCAGCGGCGAGATCACGCATACCACCATGCTCGANNCTATAGGCAATTCAGCGAGGAAGAACAGCGCGAGATCGTGTTCAGAGACATTACCAGTGGCGAGGTAACACACACCACCATCCTTGATACCGCCGGGATTGCCGATTATCGCAGCGTCATCGGCTATTTTGTCCAGACTATTATGAAAGAACTGCGTTTGTTCAGCGGTTATGACGTGCTGTATGGCAAGGTGAAAAACTTTATCCAGCACGAGCTGTTTGCTCAGGATGTTGACCTGGAACACCCCAATACTCTGCGCAACCTTTCAGAGCTTGAGGCGACGAAGACCCTTATCGAAACATTCAAAAAAGCTGTCAACGCCCTGACCGTGAAGGATAAGGGCGACGCTGAAATCCGCGACACCATCAAGCTGCGTAAAACCCGGCCTTTTGTGGTGAAAGACCAGGGCTACCTGATGCCACAGAAAAGCGTATTCAACCGCATCATCGGTGACAGCCATTTTGAATTGGTGTTCGCGGGCTTCCTGGATAAATGCGGCGATATAATATCTTACGCCAAAAACTATCTGGCCGTGAACTTCAAGCTGGATTACGTTAATGCTGATGGCGACATTTCCAACTATTACCCTGATTTTATCGTCAAATTGCCCGGCAACAAAGTGGTTATCGTTGAAACAAAGGGCCAGGAGGATTTGGATGTTCCGTTGAAAATGGCGCGACTGAAGCAGTGGTGCGAAGATATTAATAAGGCGCAGAATCAGACAATCTTTGATTTTGTTTTTGTTGATCAACAAGGGTTTGAAAAATACCAGCCAAAGCTCTTTAAGGAGCTTCTTGCGGAATTCAGAAAATATAAAAACTGAAAGCGACACAGTCTGGCCCGATACGGTAGTTTTCACCAGCCGCGACCACAAAGAAACCGACTTGGCCGCACTGGCATTATCCGCCGCTGGCATCAGTCACCGGGTATTCCGCCGCCATGATGGCTGGCATATCGTGGCAGCCGCGCCGGACGTGGCAGCCGCTGAAGAGGAAATCAGCGCCTGCCTAAAAGAAAGCGAAAGCCTGCCGCCAGAGACCGATACCTTCACACCGACCTTCCGCGCCATGCATCTGGCGGTCAGCGGCGGTCTCTGCCTGGTCTATGCCATAAGTGGCCCTTGGCGGGACCATTCGCCTCTTTTCGCCGCCGCCTCCGCCCAGACGCGGGCCATATGCGACGGCCAATTCTTCCGCGCCGTCACCGCCCTCTGCCTGCACTCCGACAACGTGCATCTGATCAGCAACGCCGGTATTGCTTTGCCGCTGCTGTACTTTTATTTCCACACGCTGGGCAACGGCCTTGGCCTGTTCGCTCTAGTGACGAGCGCCACCACCGCCAACCTGCTCAACGCCTTCCTGCACGGCGACAGCCATGACTCGGTAGGATTTTCCACCGCCCTCTTTGCCGCCATCGGCATTTTGTCGTCATTCCAATTTCAGCGGCACCACGTCTATGGCCGTTTCGGCTGGTGGATGCCGCTGATGGCTGGCTGCTCTCTTTTGGCCATGCTCGGCAGCGAGGGCAAACAGACCGATTTCGGCGCCCATATCGGCGGCCTGCTGACGGGCCTGGCCATGGGCTACGCCCTCAGTTGGCGAAGACTGCCACGTCTGCGTAAGTCGTTTATCGCCCAGAGCCTGTTGTTCTGCGCCGCCGTGGCGATAGTTGCCGTCTGTTGGTGGCTGGCGCTGAGAGGATAAGGCCGTTATAATCGCCACAAAGTGAAGTCCCTGCCTCTATCGAGGAAAAATCAAGATCGCGCTTTTCAACGCCCCTCTCAGGAACCAGCCATTTTCGCAATTTTCGCCTGACAAAAAATCATGCCCACTCTTATCATTACGCCAACACTCGCCATCGGCGAAGAGGAAATCGAGCTGACCGCTATTCGCGCCCAGGGGCCGGGTGGCCAAAATGTCAACAAAGTGGCCAGCGCCATTCAGTTGCGTTTCGATATTCACGCCTCATCGCTGCCTTCGGCCATCAAAGAAAGGCTGCTGGCGCTCTCCGGTCAACGCCTGACAACAGACGGCTGTATCGTCCTGAAGGCGCAGCAATTCCGCGACCAAAGCCTGAACCGCGCCGACGCCCTGCGCCGCCTGGCGGCAATTATTACCGATGCCTGCCGC
>DOMU01000155.1:0-424 GCA_003509305.1 Desulfobulbaceae bacterium
CGGCGAAAGCAGCCGCGCCAGGCGTGGCCAGACCGTCTCCCATTCGGCGAGACGTCCCTGCCCTTCCTCGCCGCAGGCCAGCGTGCCGGAAGCTGGTTCCAACATATGATAACCGTAGTCGCGCAGCGTGGCGAGATTGGCCCGCGTCGCTGGATGGCCGTACATCCGGCTGTTCATGGCCGGGCAAATGACAATCGGGGCGCGGCTGGCCAAAACCACCGTCGCCAGCAGATCATCGGCCTGGCCATGCGCCAGGCGCGCCAGCGTTTGTGCCGAAGCCGGAGCGACGAGGATCATATCCGCCTCCCGCGCTAAACGGATATGCTGCATCTCTTCGCCGGCATCCGGCGCGAACATGTCGCCATGAACGCGGTTCCCCGACAAGGCGGCAAAGGTCAGAGGCGTAACGAAACGCCGCGCCGAC
>DOMU01000155.1:430-3394 GCA_003509305.1 Desulfobulbaceae bacterium
CCCGCCACTTTGAAGGCGGCGATGCTGCCCGAAACGCCAATCACAATATTTTTTCCGGCGAAGGTATCCATAATTTTTCCATAAAAAAGGCGGGCACAGCGCCCGCCCTGAAAAAGCAAATAACACGAAAATTCCCTTCAATTTCAATCCCGCGTCACGCCGACAAAGCGCAGTAGCATGAGGAACAGGTTGATGAAATCAAGATACAGCGACAAGGCGCCGATGACCGCGCCGCGCTGAATCATGGCGTCACCCTGTTCGAGGATGCCCTGCTCGGCCATATTTTTAATTCTCTGCACATCATAGGCGGTCAGACCGACGAAGATCAGGACGCCCAGGATGGAAATCGTCCAGCCGAGGCTGCTGCTATGCAGGAACATGTTAACGATTGAAGCGAGAATGATGCCGATCAGGCCCATGAACAGGAACGAACCCATACCCGACAGATCGCGTTTGGTGATGAAACCATAAAGTGACATGGCGCCGAACATGCCGGCGGTAATGACAAAGGTCGAGGCAATCGACGTCATGGTATAGGCGAGAAAAATCACCGATAGGGTCAGGCCGTTCAAGGCGGCATAACCGACAAAACAGCCGGTAGCGGCGCCAGGCGACATCTTCCACACCCGGGCCGACAGATACCAGACCAGAGCTATTTCGGCGATAAAGAGCACGATCAGCGGAGCGCCAACCAGATGCGCGACAAAACCGCTTTGCACGGTGAACCAGGCCACCGCCGCCGTCACCGCCAGGCCAATGGCCATCCAGTAAAAGACTTTAGCAAGAAAAATGCTGGCGGCGTCGCGGCGCGCCTGCGGCAAACCAATCGTCTGCGAACCCATGTTCATGTTGTTTCCTCCTTGGAGTAGTGATGAGTTTTTGTACCAGTTTGAATTATTGTACTGTAATCAAACCGCCGCTCTTGGCAAGAGAAACCGGCGGGCCAGCTTCAGGCCCGTCCAAAGTCTTGCCCTGGAATGACCTTCGCGGTAGTGTAGTTTCGGCGTATGTATCCGCCGGTGACGAATAAAGTGGTTTCCGGCATTATTCATACAAGAGAAGAAGTTAAGAAGCGCGGGCCGTTGCCGCCAATAGTGGCTTAAGTGGCTCGGCAGCCGGTTGTAACCGGCAAGGGAGACAGCGATGTGGGAAAATCTGGAAGTGACTGTGGAGAAAACGCCAGAGACGGCGCGGAAGGCAAAACCGGCGCAGGACGCGCTTGGCTTCGGCAAATATTTCACCGACCATATGTTCATGATGGTCTGGAATAAGCAACAGGGCTGGCATGATATAAAAATCTGTCCTTACCAGCAGTTTCATCTCGACCCGGCGGCGATGATTTTCCATTATGGCCAGGGCATTTTCGAGGGAATGAAGGCCTACCGCGAAGAAGATGGCCAGATGTTTCTGTTCCGGCCTCTCGATAACTTCGAGCGTATGAACCGCTCGGCGCAGCGCATCTGTATGCCGCGTTTCCCGGCGGAAAAGATGGTGCAGTGGCTGAAAGCTCTGGTTTATCTGGAACGCGATTGGATCCCGACCGGGCCGGGGGCGGCCTTATATATCCGGCCAACGATGATCGGCGTCGATCCGGCTCTGGGCGCCCACCCAGCCTCGGACTATTACTTTTACATCATCGCCTCGCCGGTCGGCGCCTACTATGCCGAAGGCTTCAATCCGACAAAAATTTATGTCAGCGACGAGCAATCGAGAGCGGCTAAAGGCGGTGTCGGTAACGTCAAGGTCGCGGGAAACTACGCCGCCTCGTTTTACACCCAGGAAGTAGCACAGAAGGCCGGATATACTCAGGTCCTGTGGCTCGACGCCTGCGAACACCGCTACTGTGAAGAAGTCGGGACTTCCAACATCTTTTTCGTCATCGGCGACGAGCTGGTGACGCCGCCTCTGGATGGCACGATCCTGCCCGGCATCACGCGGGATTCAGTTATCAAACTGGCGGAGAGCTGGGGCGTGCGCGTCGCCGAACGGCCCATCGCCATTGACGAGGTGTTCGCGGCCAGCAAAAGCGGCAAACTGAAAGAAGCCTTTGCCTCCGGCACCGCCGCCGTCATCTCCCCGGTCGGCGAACTGGCCTTCAAAGACGAGATTTATCCGGTCAACAACGGCCAGGTCGGCGAGCTGGCGCAACGTTTGTACGATGAATTGCAGGCCATCCAGCATGGCCGCGCCGCCGACCCTTTCAAATGGGTCGTTCGCGTCGGCTGAAAAACATCCGTTCTCTGTTGCCAGGGCATCTTTGCCGATAGGGACGCCCTGGCAAAAGCCTTTCATGGCCGCGCCGCCCAACGGAAAAAAAATTATTGGCCCGCCTTGATTTTTGTTTTCCGCTTCCTATAGTTTGGCCTGTTTTAGAACGGAAGCCCGTTTTTATGGGCCGAGCCGCGGGTTTTAGGGCTGATTTTCCTTTCGCCCGGCCCGCGGACAGACAAAAACCACATTCATTTTCAGCAGGAGGAAGTAATGAAGATTCAGCCGCTCAATGATCGCATTCTGGTCAAACGACTGGAGGAAGAAGAAAAAACCGCCGGTGGGATTATCATCCCCGACAGCGCCAAAGAGAAACCGGCGGAAGGCAAAGTGGTCGCCGCTGGCCCTGGTAAACTCAACGATAAAGGCGAGCGGGTCGCGCTTCAGGTGAAAGCCGGCGACCGGGTGCTGTTCTCAAAATACGGTGGCACCGATGTCAAAATTGATGGCGAAAATTATTTGATTATGCGCGAGGACGATGTCCTTGGCGTGGTATGTTGATTGAAAACGGCGTAAAAATCGCTTTTTTTTAGGTCTCTTTGATAGAGGAGAAAGAAAATGGCAGGGAAAGATATAAAATATGGGGTGAAAGCCCGTGAATCCATCCTCGTCGGCGTCAACACCCTGGCCGATGCGGTCAAAGTGACGCTTGGCCCGAAAGGCCGCAACGTGCTGATTGAAAAATCCTTCGGCGCG
>DOMU01000155.1:3405-5184 GCA_003509305.1 Desulfobulbaceae bacterium
GACAAGTTCGAGAACATGGGCGCCCAGATGGTTAAAGAGGTGGCCTCGAAAACCTCCGATGTCGCCGGTGACGGCACCACTACCGCCACTGTTCTGGCCCAGGCCATCTACACCGAAGGCGCCAAACTGGTTGCCGCCGGTGGCAATCCGATGGAAATCAAACGCGGCATCGACAAAGGCGTTGATGTGGTCCTCGCCGAGCTGAAAAAAATCTCCACCCCGACCAAGGAACAGAAAGAAATCGCCCAGGTTGGCACCATCTCGGCCAACAGCGACGAGACCATCGGCAAAATCATCGCCGAGGCCATGGATAAGGTTGGCAAAGAAGGCGTCATCACCGTCGAAGAAGCCAAATCGATGGACACCAGCCTTGATGTCGTCGAAGGTATGCAGTTTGACCGCGGTTATCTGTCCCCCTATTTTGTCACCGACCCCGATCGCATGGAAGTTTCCATGGATGATCCCTATATTCTTCTGGTCGAGAAGAAAATTTCCACGATGAAAGACCTGCTGCCGGTGCTCGAAGCGGTGGCGAAAATGGGACGCGGCCTGTTCATCGTCGCCGAAGATGTCGATGGCGAGGCGCTGGCCACTCTGGTTGTCAACAAGTTGCGCGGCACCCTGAATGTGGCGGCGGTTAAAGCTCCGGGTTTTGGCGACCGCCGGAAAGCGATGCTCGAAGATATCGCCATTCTCACCGGTGGTCAGGTCATCACCGAAGACTTGGGCATCAAGCTCGAAAATGTGACGCTGAACGACCTCGGCACCTGCAAACGGGTAGTCGTCGATAAGGACAACACCACCATCGTCGATGGCGCCGGTGACAAAAAGAAACTCGAGGCCCGCGTCAAACAGATCCGTAATCAGATCGAAGACACCACCTCCGACTATGATCGCGAGAAGCTGCAAGAGCGCCTGGCCAAACTGATCGGCGGCGTCGCCGTCATCAATGTTGGCGCGGCCACCGAAGTCGAAATGAAAGAGAAGAAAGCCCGCGTCGAAGATGCCTTGAACGCCACCCGCGCCGCCGTCGAGGAAGGCGTGGTACCCGGTGGCGGCGTCGCCTACATCCGCTGTTTATCAGCCCTGAAGGCGCTGCAACTGTCCGGCGAGCAGGAGCTGGGTAAAAATATTCTGCTGCGCGCCCTGGAAGAGCCGGTACGCCAGATTGCCTCGAACGCCGGTCGCGAGGGTTCGGTCATCGTTGAGCATGTCAAAACCCTGAAAGGCGCCCATGGCTTCAATGCCGCGAGCGAAGAGTATGAAGACCTGATCGTCGCCGGTGTCATCGACCCGGCCAAGGTCACACGCACGGCGCTGCAAAACGCCGCCTCGGTTTCCGGAATGCTCTTGACCACCGAATGCGTGATCGCCGAGAAGCCGGAAGACAAGCCGATGCCGGGTATGCCTCCGGGTGGTATGGGCGGCATGGGTGGTATGGGCGGCATGATGTAAATCGCCACACACTGCCGGGACGTGACGGTTGCGTCCCCTGAGGTTTTATTCGGAAAAAGGTAAAAGACTTCGGTTTTTTTACCTTTTTCCGTTTCTCGCCCTTGAAAAACAGGGCATCTTCAAGTATAAGTTCCGGTTCATCACAAAAGGCGATGTAGCTCAGCTGGTCAGAGCATGCGGCTCATATCCGCAGTGTCCGGGGTTCAAGTCCCTGCATCGCCACCAGTAAAATAAAGGGGCTACGGCTTAGAGGCTGTATCCCCTTTTTTCTTTTGTCTTATTCCATTTCTATTTTGATTCTTCCTCCTGACTCCCTCCGGCGGC
>DOMU01000155.1:5235-6408 GCA_003509305.1 Desulfobulbaceae bacterium
CCTACTTCCTGAAATGAAAAATGGAATCAGTTTATGTAGGCAATTTGCAGGCGGATTTCATCAATCCAATTCAATCAGAGGGCGTCTCCAAGCCGTCCAGCCGGGAAAAAAATCTCCATCCGCCAAAAGTGGATAAGGGCTTGCCCAAAAAATCTTCTTTGATACGGCGCGTTGCGCTAAAAAACCGCTATCCCCTGTCCGAAGGAGGGGACCAAATTGACAGATGAAAATCATGAACGAGAAAAACGCAATCCTTCCCTACACGTTTGCCGAGGAGATAGGTAATGCCATCAGTCACGGCGTTATGGCGCTCATCATATTAGGTGGCATCGCACCGACCGCAATCCATGCGTATCTGCGGCATGGAACATTGGCCGTCGTCGGCACTTCCATCTTTATGTGTTCGCTTTTCCTTATGTTCCTGTCTTCCTCGCTCTACCACTGCATGACGGTCGATACGCGACAACGACAAGTGATGCAGATACTTGACCATATCTCCATATATGTTGCCATCGCCGGGACATATACCCCCATCGCGCTCTCCGTGATCGGCGGTTGGCAGGGAGTGGCTGTGGCATCGCTGCAATGGATCATGGTGATATTTGGGATTTTATACAAGTCCATCGCCAAACGAAAAATTCCCAAAGTATCACTTACCATCTATCTCGTGATGGGCTGGTCGATAGTGTTTGTTGCTCCACTCTTTATTCGGAATGCAAGTTGGCAAATGCAGTTGCTGCTTCTTGGCGGTGGTGTCTTTTACTCAGCCGGCTCGTATTTTTATACCCAAAAAGGAAAAAAGTTTTTTCATATGGTGTGGCACCTTTTTGTTGATCTCGGCGCCGTATGTCATTTTTTGGCTGTGCTGCTCTTTTTATGACAGCACGATCTCTATTCTTGCTCCTTCCAGACCGTGGCGCCCAGGGCCGAGAGCTTTTCCACCAGATTTTCATAGCCGCGTTCGAGATGATAGATGCGGGAAATCTCGCTACAGCCCCGGGCGGCCAGGGCGGCAATGACCAAGGATGAACTGGCGCGCAAGTCGGTAGCCATCACTCTGGTGCCGGTCAGCGCCCCGATCCCCTTGCCGCGCACGACACAACTGCGGCCATCAATACGGATATCGGCACCGAGGCGCTGAAGCTCGGCCACATGCATGAAGCGGTTTTCAAA
>DOMU01000155.1:6564-6722 GCA_003509305.1 Desulfobulbaceae bacterium
ATCAATGGGGCGAAATGCGCCGGCTGGCAATGGCTGACCCGGCCTTCACCGCCACTTGCGGCAATTGCCAGCAAATAGGTGCCAGCTTCGATGCGGTCCGGGATGATGCGGCAACGGGCGGGCGAGAGTGATTCGACGCCGGTTACCGTAAGACGGTC
>DOMU01000039.1 GCA_003509305.1 Desulfobulbaceae bacterium
GAGGTGTCGCTGGCCCACAACGGCGTGCTCTTTCTCGACGAGCTGCCGGAATTCAAAAAACGGGTGCTGGAGGTGCTCAGACAGCCACTGGAGGACGGCCAGGTAACGATTGCCCGTGCCAACATGAAGCTGACCTTTCCGTCGCGCTTTATCCTTGTCGCGGCGATGAATCCCTGTCCCTGCGGCTACTTCGGCGACCGGCAAGGCCGCTGCCGCTGTCTGGAAAATCAGATTCTCGCCTATCGCGGGCGCATCTCCGGGCCACTGCTCGACCGCATCGACCTGTACCTGGAGGTGGCGGCGCTGCCCTATCAGGAACTGGCCATGGACGAAGAACGGGAAACTTCCGCCGTCATCCGCGCCCGCGTCAACGCCTGCCGCAAACGGCAGCGGCAACGCTTCGCCATGGGACGGGATAAAAACCGTGGCAAGGCGCCGTTCCTGTTCTGCAACGCTCAAATGGGTAGCCGGGAAGTAGAAATTTTTTGTAAAATAGACAACGCTACCGCCAAGCTCCTGCAACGCGGCGTCGAACGTTTCGGGCTGTCGGCCAGAGGCTATCACCGGATTCTCAAAGTGGCGCGCACCATTGCCGACCTGGCGGGCCATGAACGCATCGAAGAAGCCGATGTCGCCGAAGCCATGCAGTACCGGCGGCTTTCGCCAGTTTGATTTTTAAAAAAGAGTGACCGCGTCATCAAAAAGGAGGGAAAAATGCGAAAAATCGTTATCCTGGCTGTTGTCCTGCTGGTTGTTGGCGCCTTTTTCGTGCAGCGGCGTCTGAATGTTGAAATCGATCCGGCGGCCTTTCTGCCCACTGATACCGTGGTCTATACCGATCAGCGCGAGGGCGAGGCGCGCGGCCAGCGTTTTCTCGCCTCGCCGCTCGGCAAAGCCATTACAGCCATTGATTTGCCGGCCTTAGCCCGTGATCTCGATACGCCAGCCGATGTGCGGGCCGATCTGGAAAAAAAGATTGGCGATTGCAAAGATTTCATCAATCAGAATCAAAAACTTCTGGCGGAGCTTTTCGGTGACCATTTCGTCATCGCCGTGTTGCCGCGGCGCGACTGGATGCAGGAAGCTGGTGTTGTGCCCGATGCGCGTCGGCAGCTCATCGTGTTCTCTAAGCCACGGCACGGAACCACGGCCATCGAACTCCTCTCTTCCGCCTACAGCGGCAACCTGCAAACCGAGATCGCACCCTATGGCAAATACAGCCTGAAGCGCTTCAGAAACGACGAAATTTCTTTTGTCGCCTGCGCCGTCAATGGCTGGCTGCTTGCCGCTTTTGAGGAACGCACCCTGCGCGAGAGCCTGGATATTTTCGACGCCAAGAAGGGTTCTTTGGCTGAGAGTGAAAACTTCAGAAAAATCACCGCCGATCTGGCGGAGAGCGAGCAGATCGTCTATCTGCGCCTGAATGGCTTGGCCGAACTCGCCAGGGATTTCCTCGCTGGCATCCCGATGGCCGATCAAGTGGATCAGGCCGCACTGGCGGAACTTTTCAACGTCGAGGCCGGGCTGGATGGCTTTGCCTACGGCAGTCAGATGCGTGACAGCATTTTAGAAGAGCGGATGCTCATCTCGCTTGTTCCGGACAAGGCGTCGGCAGCGGTCCGGAAAATTCTGGAGGCGACACCGGCAAAGGATGACATTTTGCCCCATCTGAGCGATAGCCTGCTGTTCTATTCCTATACCAACGTCACCGACTGGTCGACGCTTGGGGATCTGAGCGCGAAAAACCGCGCCATGGTCGAAAATTTCAGCGGTCATAGCCTTGGTGAGCTGCAAAAGATACTGGGTGACGGCGCCTCCCGCCTGTTCGTGAAGAAGGGCGAAGACGGCCAGACCCTGCCCTTGCCGCTGGTCAACTTCTGTGTGGCGGCGGCGGTGCCGGAAACACTTGACGCAACCGCCTCGTCACTGTTGGCCAAAGCCGGTATTGACATGACTAAAGGTAAATTTCAGGATGCCACCTACCAGGCGTGGAGCGGGAGCAAAGTGCCGGGAAAAAATCTGAGACTCTATTCGGCCCTGTGGCGCGGCCACTGGTGCGTCGGCAATTCGCTGGATTTTTTCCAGGAAATTGTCGAGCCTTCACCAGAGGCGGCGTCTCTCGTGGCCGCCAAAGATTTCAAGGCCGTCGATAACGGCATCAATGAGCCGGCGCAGTCGCTGATGTATATCCGCGTCGATCAGTCGCTCGATCTGCTTCGTGACGCCTGTGGCTGGCTGGCCACCTTCCTGGCCCTGGAAAGTAAGGATCTGCCGTCAAAGGCCAACCTGGTCAACGAGCGGCTGATCTTTCCGATCCTCGAAGGGGCGAAGATGTACAAACGGTCGCTCAACATTGGCGGCATCAAAGACAATATGCTGAAAATTGATTGCAGAACCAGTATCGCGCCAGCGGAGAGCAAATGAAAAAGATGGTCGATGAACTGAAAAAACTCATCAAGTTCAAAAAGACGACCGAAGTGGGCGACATCGTGCTGATTACCACCAAAAACCCGGATATGTTGATGTATGCCGCGGTGCGGGCCATCGAGCGTGACGACAGCCGCCGCGACGAGTGGTGGCATGTGCACATGACCATACTGTCGGTGCCGCCGCAGACAGCGGTCTGGACGCTGCGCGCGCCGCAGATGAGCGGCCAGGAAATCTTCACCATGGGCGGCGACGAGCGCTTCATGCAGGCGATAGACTTGCTTGAGGGAAAAGGGCCGGAACCGGTGGCCAAGATCATCAAACCGATACGGCGGATAAAATAGGATGCGTGAGCGGCGGTTCATCAGCCGGATTGCCGAACTGGCCNNCGACCATCCGTCGCTTATCCAGGGTATCGGCGATGATTGCGCGGTTTTGTCCGGGCCGCTCGCGCATGACCGCCTGATGAGCACCGATATGCTGGTCGAGGACGTGCATTTCGCTTGCCGCTGGCATCCCGCCCGTCTTCTGGGCAGAAAAGCGCTGTCGGTCAGCATCAGCGACATCGCCGCCATGGGCGGGCGGGCGCGATTCGCCCTTCTGTCGGTGGCTCTGCCGCGGCATCTGAGTGATGTATGGATCACTGATTTCATTGAAGGATTCGCTGGCAAGCTGGCGGAGGAACAGGTGATCCTCATCGGTGGCGACACAGTAAGCGGCGACAAGCTGGTCATTTCCGTGACCGTCCTTGGCAATATCGCCCAGGGCAAGGCGATTAAACGTCAGGGCGCGCGATCCGGTGACGGCATTTACATCACCGGCCCGCTGGGGCTGGCGGCGGCTGGACTGCATTGCTGTCAGCGACGGGACTGCAAATTCGACGACGTGGCCGTGGGTCCGTGGCCGCATCTGCTCAGGGCGTTGCTCGACCCACAGCCGCAGGCAGCAATGGGAGCGCTGCTCGGCAATCTCGGC